>JAPUGI010000261.1 GCA_027292925.1 Gammaproteobacteria bacterium | reverse complement strand
AACTGCCAGGGGTATCCGTTGCAGCCCGATACACCAGGCGCTAATTGACAGGGGCGCGGTCATGGGTGAACTGGCTGGCTGGGAAAGGCCCAATTGGTTCGCCCGTGATAACCAGCCAGCCGAGTACCAGTATTCCTATGGAAGACAGAACTGGTTCGACAATTGTAGAAAGGAATGCCTTGCGGTCAGAGATGGGGTTGCGTTATTTGACCAGACCAGCTATCCAGTTTTTCAGGTGAAGGGTCCAGATGCCACAATGGCGTTAAACATGATCTGCGCCAACAATATTGATGTCGCTGTGGACAGGATTGTCTATACCCAATGGTTGAATGAACGCGGCGGCATAGAAGCAGATGTGACGATTACGCGATTGGCCAGCGATGAGTTTATGGTCGTCAGCAGTTGTGCCACCGAAAACCGGGATTTCCTCTGGCTCCGGCGCCACATACCGTCTGAGTTGAGGGTATCTGTCATCAATGTATCCGATGACTACGCCATGTATGGTTTGATGGGTCCGCATTCACGGGAACTGTTGCAACGGCTGACGGACATGCCTATTGATAACAATTCAATGCCTTTTTTTTCATCCCGGGAACTACAGATAGGATCTGCGACGATTCGCGCCAACCGACTTACCTATGTTGGTGAACTTGGCTATGAACTCTACATTCCTTCCGGGTTAGCCCAAGAAATCTTTGAGCTGCTGTGGGAGGAAGGACAACAACATGGACTCACGCTAGCCGGATTCCACGCCATGAACTCCTGTCGCCTGGAAAAAAGTTACAAACACATGGGACACGATATCTCGGACGACATCAATCCATATGTATCCGGGTTGGGTTTCGCGGTCGACATGGACAAAGATAATTTTATCGGCAAATCTGCTCTATCTTCACTCGAGCGACCCCTAAAACGACGCCTGGTTAACTTAGCCATCAAGCATGATGAAGCACCATTAATGATTCACGATGAACCCGTTTGGCTCAACAATGAGATGATTGGTCTCACTACCTCGGCCATGTGGGGTCACAGAATCAATCGCTCATTGGCGATTGCACTTATCAGCCATCCGGATGGCGTTAATCGTAGTTTTCTTGAACAGGACGAATTTTCAGTAGAAGTCGCCAAAAAACGCTATCCAATCGAACTCCGGTTATCACCTTTTTACGACCCAAAGTCATTACGTGTGAAGGGATAGAGTCAACATTCTTTATGAGAACCGCTGAGGCTCCGGTATTTTCATATTGACTTTGACCAGGGTCAAAGGGTAATTTAGCGTCCGTTGGTTGGCCCCCACCCTGGACGTTATTTTGGGGCCGCATTTCAACATGAATTTTTTCAAAACGTAATGAAGGAATGAAGTAAGCTCGTTGCCGTTGTGTTCATGCTATTGGTAGTCGGCTCAATAGCATTTCACTTCCTCAGTCCCTGGTGGTTTACGCCTCTGGCTTCCAACTGGGGAGCTATCGACGACACCATCACAATCACTTTTTGGGTGACTGGTGCCGTGTTCGTTGCAATCAACTTATTTATGGCTTATTCGGTATTCCGGTTTCGAAACCGTGGCGAAAATAGTAAACCGGCGAAGTATGAGCCAGAAAACACGAAACTCGAAGTGTGGTTGACAGTTGTCACAGCGATTGGCGTTGCGGCAATGCTTGCACCAGGATTGTACGTCTGGAACGAATTCGTCAATGTACCGGAGGAAGCCTGGGAACTAGAGGCTGTCGGGGAACAGTGGCGCTGGACCTTCCGGCTTCCTGGTAAAGACAACAAGCACGGTACCTCGGATCCCAGTTTCGTTAATATCGATAACCCTCTTGGCCTGAATCCAAATGACGCTAACGGTCAGGATGACCTGATTGTCATGAGTAATATAGTTCATATTCCCATTGATAGACCGGTAAAGGTTTTGCTTCGATCAAAAGATGTGTTGCATGATTTTGCGGTGGCTCAATTTCGAGTGAAAATGGATCTGGTACCAGGGCTGGTCTCCTATCTGTGGTTTACGCCAACCAAATTAGGCACTTACGAAATATTGTGTGAGGAACTCTGCGGTCTGGCACATTTCACCATGCGGGGTCGTGTAGTTGTCGATACCCAGGAAGACTTTGAAGCTTGGCGGGATAGTCAGATGACCTTCGCAGAATCAATGCAGATCGGTCCTGGAGATCCTATCGCCGGCCAATCACTCTATGCGGTATGCGCTGCATGCCACGGCCCCGAAGGGGAAGGTAATGTCGCGCTCAATTCACCGAAGCTTAGCGGTCAGGCAGATTGGTACCTGCGTCGTCAAATAGGCTATTTCAAACATGGCATCCGTGGTGCTCACGAGGATGATGTATATGGCAAGCAAATGGCGCCCATGGCCGCCGTGTTAGCTGACGAGACAGCAATACGAAACGTCAGCGCCTATATCAAAACGCTCCCTGAGCACCGAGGTGATTACTCGATTACAGGCGATAGCAATCGTGGCAGGAATCTCTACGTCACTTGTGGGACCTGTCATGGATTAAATGGTCAAGGCAATTATGCACTCAACGCACCTCGATTGAATGGCCAGGAAGACTGGTACCTGAAGCGTCAATTGAAAAACTTTAGGCAGGGTATCAGGGGCAAGCATCCTTTTGATCTGTTCGGGCAGCAGATGGTTAGCATGTCCCAGATGCTCCGAAACGACACAGACATCAACGATGTCCTTGCCTATATCAACACATTACCACCTATAGAACCACCATTAACAAACCAGGTTGCAGAAGCAACGATGCAAGGGGGTCGCTGATGACATACGTCGCACTCGCAGACAGAGGACAAGAACTATCACATCCCAAAAGCTTCATCACAAAATACATCTGGAGCCAGGACCATAAGGTCATTGCCATCCAGTACGGATTAATTGCCATAGCAGTAGGTCTAGTCGCATTGGGGCTTTCTGTGACGATGCGTGTGCAGCTCGGGTTCCCAGAGTCCGTTTCCATCATTGATCCCAGTGAATACATGCAATTCGTCACCATGCACGGGATGATCATGGTGATTTATCTTCTCACCGCGCTTCTCCTGGGCGGTTTTGGCAACTATCTCATTCCCTTGATGGTCGGCGCCAGGGATATGGTGTTTCCCTATATGAATATGCTGAGTGTCTGGGTGTATCTGGTGTCGGTGATTATTTTGATGGCGAGCTTTTTTGTCACCGGTGGACCCACCGGTGCAGGATGGACGCTATATCCGCCGCAGGCAATTTTGTTTGGTACACCAGGTGCCGAATGGGGAATCATCCTGATGTTGGTTTCCCTCGCGGTGTTTATTGTTGCTTTTACAATGGGTGGTTTGAATTACGTGACAACCGTACTCCAGGCGCGAACCAGGGGCATGACGATGATGCGAATGCCTTTGTCAGTCTGGGGTATATTCACTGCAACAATTCTCGGCTTGCTCGCCTTCCCTGCCCTCCTAGTTAGCGCCATTATGATGTTGTTGGATCGTCTGCTCGGCACCAGCTTTTTTATGCCTGCCATTGTTCACATGGGTGAACAAACTGCCTACGGTGGTGGAAGCCCGGTGTTGTTTCAGCATCTCTTCTGGTTTTTTGGTCATCCGGAAGTTTACATTGTTGCCTTGCCTGCCTTTGGTATCGTATCTGATCTGCTCAGTGTTCATGCCCGAAAAAACATCTTTGGTTATCGCATGATGGTATGGGCTATCGTCGGTATTGGCGGCCTCAGTTTTATCGTCTGGGCTCATCATATGTATGTCAGTGGCATGAACCCATACTTCGGATTCTTTTTTGCAACGACAACGCTGATCATTGCGGTACCCACAGCGATAAAAGTCTACAACTGGGTACTGACGCTCTGGCAGGGAAACATCCATCTGACAGTGCCCATGTTATTTGCCATTGGTTTTATCTTTACCTTTATTCATGGCGGGTTGACCGGTATTTTCCTGGGGAATGTTGTCGTTGACTTGCCGCTTTCGGATACCTATTTCGTCGTCGCTCATTTCCTTATGGTCATGGGCGTGTCACCCATTCTGGTCGTGTTTGGCGCCATCTATCACTGGTTTCCTAAGGTTACAGGCAAGATGTTCAACAGCACGCTTGGCAAGTTCCATTTCTGGTTTACCTTTTTAGGCACATATTCTATCTACTTACCCATGCATTACCTGGGTTTCCTGGGCGTACCACGCAGATACTACGCCTACGAAGGGATCGACTTCATTCCCGAATCGGCCCTTGCCATGAATACCGGTATAACAGTAGCCGCTATATTTGTTGCGGCCACGCAAATTCTCTTCTTCGTCAACATGATCTGGAGTTTGTTTAAAGGAAAACCGGCAGGTCCCAATCCCTGGAATGCCACCACACTTGAGTGGCAGACACCTCAAACACCTCCGATACACGGTAATTGGGGTCCGGAATTGCCCCAGGTGTATAGATGGGCGTATGAATATAGCGTGCCAGGCGCAGACAAGGACTTTACGCCGCAGAATGAGCCACCTGCCGATGTAGAAGTAGCGGCAAGCTAGCCATGATCACCATCATCATCTTTATTTTCGCTGCGGTAGGTATCTCGTACTGGTGGCTATTGCGTCAACGGGTGCTCGAGAAACCCTGGTTGACGGAAGGAACCGGCGTCGATAGGCGAGAAGATTTAGCCAGCGAGTCCCCTACTGCTAAAACCGGCCTGATTGTTTTTCTCGCCGTCGTTACCAGTATGTTTTCGCTGTTTATCAGTGCCTACTTCATGCGCATGGAATTGAACGACTGGCGTCCCCTTGATGAACCAGGGCTGCTCTGGTTCAACACGCTGCTGCTGATCCTGGGCAGTTTATCAATTCATAAGTGCGCAAGGTCAGCGGCAAACCAGGATGCTAACGGCGTCAAGGTTACGTTGTTGGCAACCGGAATATTTACTGGCGCATTTGTGGCGGGACAGTTGATAGCGTGGCAGCAGCTAAATGAAGCAGGCTACGCCTTGCGTTCGAATCCAGCCAATGCATTCTTTTACCTGTTTACAGGTATACACGGACTGCATTTGCTTGGTGGGCTTTGGGTATGGTCAAGGACTTCTATCCGTGTCCTTGCCGGTGTGGAACTCGAACAAATCAAACTGAGTGTTGAGTTGTGCAGAAATTATTGGCACTTCCTGCTCGTTGTATGGATCGTGATATTTGCTCTGCTGTTGTCTACTTAACTGTCTATTAGATCGGGACTCATCATCATGACGGAAACCGTAATCGCTAATCCGGCGGGAACCTTACTTGCAGAAGGGCTGCCGGGCATAGTCGAAGACTGGTCTGCTGATAAGCAAACGTTCCAGGTGCACTGGGGCAAAGCCATGATGTGGATTTTTCTCCTGAGTGACACTTTCATTTTTAGTTGTTTCCTCACGAGTTATATGAGCGTGAGGGCTACCACCACTGTCCCCTGGCCCAACCCCAGTGAAGTGTTCGCGCTGACGCTGTTCGGACAACACATGCCTCTCATCCTGATTGCGATCATGACGTTTATCCGGATCAGCAGCAGAGGAACAATGGCCATGGCGGTGAATTTTGGTTATCGCAAAGACCGCAAAACAACCGCACTGCTGATTCTGGCGACTGCCGCTTTTGGGGCATCTTTCGTCGGTATGCAGGCCTTCGAGTGGACCAAACTCATCGAGGAAGGTGTCAGGCCCTGGGGCAACCCCATGGGAGCGGCGCAGTTTGGATCTTGTTTTTTCATGATCACCGGCTTTCACGGCGCGCATGTTTCGATCGGTGTGATTTATCTGTGCACAGTCGCCTTCAAGGTCTATCGGGGAGATTTCGAAAAATCTGGTTATGCCGCCGTAGAAATTGCCGGTCTGTATTGGCACTTTGTAGACCTGGTGTGGGTCTTTATTTTCGCGTTATTTTATCTTTGGTGAGGAATTAGTATGGAAGCGACAGAAGGTCAGCAGCATCCGATCAAAATCTATCTATGGATTTGGTTTCTGCTTTTCGTACTAAGCACCTTGTCCTATTTGGTTGATGTTCTTGGATTCCAGGGATTATTGCGATGGAGCCTGATCCTTACTTTTATGTTCCTCAAGGCCGGGTTCATTATTGCGATTTTTATGCATATGGCATGGGAAAGATTGGCGCTCGCCTGCGCAATACTCGGACCACCCGCTCTTTTACTTGTGCTTATTGGCATGATGGTCCTGGAAGCAGAATACATTTTTTCTACACGCTTGCTCTTTTTCGCGTCCTGAGGAAGCTAGCGTAACGAATTAATATACGCAACAACATCATTTATTGCCTGGTCATTGGCAAGTATCATCGCCATGGGTCGCATCTGCTGACCAAACACATCTTTCGGATCAGAACCCCTTAACCCTGCCTTAAAGTTCTGAAGTTGACGAACCATATACCAGTCCTGTTGGAGCGTGAGATTCGGCGAATTCATCGCCTTTAGACCCTTCGCATCCTGACCATGGCATGCTGCGCACACTGCATAGAGTGCTTTTCCTGTGTCTAGGTTCCCCTCGACGGTGTTAGTTATTCTTGCGGGCTTCATGGAACTGACATAACCCGATACGCGAGTGACCGCTGCATCGTCTGCGAGCGTTAATGCCATGGGCCGCATCTGCATACCGTATATATCAGCTTTGTGTGCTCCGCGTATACCTGCTTTGAAATTCTTAAGCTGGGTCTCCACGTACCACGACTCCTGTCCCGCAATCGCCGGAGAATTAAGAGCAATATTACCCGCGCCATCCGCGCCATGACAAGTCACACATATCGCATAACCCATTTCCTGGGCAGCAGCGGTTGTGAAAAATACAATAGATGATAAAAAACATAGAAAAATCTTTACTACTTTCATCGAAACCTATCCTTATTATTTTTGCTTGAGCTGATCCCGGCTAAACAGATTGCGATCGATAAACGCGTACAACCAGTGCAGCATTGCGAAAATGAAGTGTGGTGTGCCCACTTCTGTTCCCATATCTTTCAGATTCGGGTGGTGCTTAACCACCTCGCTTAACTCAACTTCCTGATCCGGATCCAGATCGACGATAAACACGTGTTTACCCTCATTTAAGGCTTCTTCAAATTTCTTAAAGTGGTAATTCGGCCGTTGGATACCAATCAAACCACCTTCCCATGTACAAAATCCAAAGATGACAATAGACAGGAAAATATAAGGCATCCAACCGATTATTTCGTCCGGTAGGTCGAGCACGAATGCACCACCGAGCACTAAAATAACTCCTGCCAGTCCGACCAACGCGCCTACCTCGGCGGAATGCACGACATCGCGCGTAAACAGAGACTGCACCGCATGCAGGTGAATGTGGTTGGCAACGCCGACACCGTCCTCGCTCAGCACATGGATTTGCGGACTTTCAATTCCAGCAGACTCCAGTTGTTCTTCAAGCAATTCCAGATCGTCTAAATCATCACTGATAAAGTAATGCCTCAGTGTCTTCATAGTAGCTCCTTCAGTTAGTTGATTGTAGCAGTGCAAATAAGCGCATTTCAATCGTGCATATTGTTAAACTATAGTGAGCCTAACGTTTTAAACTTGAGTTAATCAATGCCACCCATCAAGATGCTTGCCCTTGATCTTGACGGCACACTTGCCGTTGGTAACCACCAGGTGTTACCTGCTACCCGCACAGAACTCAAAAACCTGCACGAAACCGGCGTGGAAGTGGTCATTGTAACCGGGAGACGTTATCGCACAACGAGGTTCGTTATTGATAATCTTGGCTTCGATGTTTATGCGGTCTGTAATGGCGGCGCACTTGTAAAAACACCGAGCGCTGAAACCCATTACGAAACTACTTATTCCACATCACAACTCAGTGACATCGTTTACATCGTGCGAGATACAGAACTTGCCCTGTTCGCGCAGAGGGATGCGCATGATCGTGGCGGTCCGGATTTCGTCGTTGATGATGCTGTTCCCTGGTCCAGGGTCGTTCGAAAGTACTTTGACGACAACAGGCTCTGGAGTGGCAAGGGTGACCTGCTACACCAGGAACCAGAGTTCCTGGTCTGCGGTACATTCGGTGATGAACACCAGCTAAAAACGTTCTGTAAAAAAATTCACCAGTCTTTTCCTGAAATCTATCACACCATCGTCGTCCCTCACCTTGGCTCCGAACATTGCTACTGTGAAATCACACTTGCAGACGTTACCAAGTGGCACGGACTAAGTAAGCTCGCCACGCTGTTTAGCCTCAGCCCGGACAATATCTGTGCCGTCGGCGACCAGCTCAATGATCTGCCCATGCTCAAGGAAGTTGGCCACGGTGTTGCCATGGGCGACGGTGACGAAGCACTGCACATCCACGCTAAATTTGTGTGTGGCAATCACGATGAAGACGGCATCCTGGACGTGGTTGAGTATATTCACAGGCACAATGATCTAATTGACGACCAGATCGATCAATGAACGATGACCTCTGGGTTTTCGGCTACGGTTCTATTATCTGGCGAGTGGATTTCCCCTATGTTGAACAACAACCAGCCTACATCAAAGACTGGTCTCGCCGTTTCTGGCAGGGTTCTATTGATCATCGAGGCACACCTTCGAGCCCTGGCCGGGTGGTAACACTGATCAGTCAACCTGGCGAAGTATGCCGGGGACGTGCCTATCGAGTGGGCCAGGAACACCGGGACGAAGTGCTTGCAAGTTTGGATCATCGGGAAAAAGGCGGTTATGAGAGACTTAATATTGACATCTTTTTTGACGAAACCAATTTCACACCCGGTATTACTTACCATGCTACATCCGGGAATCCCAACTATCTTGGTGAGGCACCCTACTCCGATATCGCCAAACAGATCGCCTCCGCTCATGGTCCGAGCGGGTCAAATACCGAGTACGTTTACAAATTGTATGAATCGCTGCAACAAATGAATGCTACCGATGCCCATGTAGATTCAGTTTTGCAGGAAGTTCGGCTGATCGAGGAAAACACCTAGGGAACGCGGACTTTTCCATTTCTGCTAAGCTTCGTCGACCAGCGAAGGACGAGCAAAATGATGAAACGAGGTGGCGCTTTTGTCTTACTCGGGCTCTCGATGATGGCTCACGGGTCAGAAGATAATTTTTGGGATGCTGAAGTTGAGTTAGGCGCAGTTTTTACATCGGGCAATACCGATGAGAAGAATATAAAGTTTCGCGGCGAAGTTGTGTATAGCGGAGATCGTTACAAGCATACTGTGCATCTTGACGTACTTAATTCATCCAAGGACAAGATCAAGACAGCACAGAAAACCTATCTGTTTTACCAGGTTGATTACAAACTGGAGAAAGGATCGGTTTTTGGCCGAATCGCTCACGAGGAAGACAAGTTCAACGGCTTCGATTATCAAACGGATATCACTGGCGGCTATTCACGTCTCTTGATGGAAAAATCAACCATGTCATTAACAGGGGATATTGGCCTGGGTTACCGGAGGTCAGAACTGGAAAACGGAGAAAGTGTAGATGAAGGCATTGTTCGCCTGGCAGCGAAATACGTCTGGCAACTGAGTGAGAATGCCACGTTTGAACAATCCCTCAGCACGGAAATCGGTAATGAATCAACAATAACAAGATCGGAATCATCACTGAGCGCCAACATTGCTGGTAGTCTTGCGATGAAACTTACCGTTAATATCAAAAACAACACTGACGTACCAGCCGGGAAGAAAAAAACCGATACAGAGTCTTCCGTCACGCTGGTTTACAAATTTTAAGTCAAATTTTCAGGACAAGCAAAACATGAAGATCATCGCCGCGATCGAACAATACCAAAATGAAATGACCAGCTGGCGTCGGGATATACATTCCCATCCGGAAATCGCATTCGACGAGCATAGAACAGCAAAAATCGTTGCAGAAAAACTGGAAAGCTTTGGTATCGAAGTCGAAACAGGTATTGCCGGGACGGGGGTAGTCGGCACACTTAAAAAAGGCAGAGGTAACAGGGCAATCGGCCTGCGTGCCGACCTTGATGCTTTACCTATCCTTGAGGCGAACGATTTCGAGCATAAGTCTCAATACGATGGACTCATGCATGCATGTGGCCATGATGGTCATACCTGCATGCTCCTCGGTGCTGCCAGGTATCTCTCTGAAAACGATGACTTTGAGGGGGTTGTCCACTTCATATTCCAACCGGCAGAAGAAAATGAAGGTGGTGGTAAAGCCATGGTTGAAGCGGGTCTGTTTGACAAGTATCCGGTTGAATCGGTCTTCGGCATGCACAATATTCCCGGCATGGCGGTTGGTACATTCGCCATTAAGGCCGGACCCATGATGGCGGCTTTCGACATATTCAGGGTCAAAATCATCGGACGCGGCGGCCATGCCGCCATGCCTCAATTCACCATTGATCCCATCGTGATCGGCACCAAAATTGTAGAGGCTTACCAATCTATTATCAGCCGCTTCACTGACCCCCAGGAACCTGCTGTATTAAGTGTGACCCAATTTCATGCGGGTGATGCCTACAATGTGATTCCCAATGATATGGAAATCAGCGGCTGCACCCGCTGCTTTTCCCCCAAAGTTCAGGATCGATTGGAAAAACAGATGCAGCACATGGCAACAGAGATCTGTAGCGCCTATGGTGCCACTTGTGAATTTTTCTATGAGCGCCGATATCCACCCACTCTCAATTCCGAACTCGAAGCCCAGATTGCTGGACAAGTTGCGAGTAACATAGTCGGTGCTGAAAATGTTAACCTACAGCCGAAACCTGCCATGGGATCAGAGGATTTCGCGTTTATGCTAATGGAAAGACCTGGAAGCTATATCTGGATTGGTAACGGCGATGGGGAGGGATCCTGCATGGTGCATAATCCAGGCTATGATTTTAACGATGAGATTTTATCTCTGGGCTCGACCTACTGGGTGAGGATGGTTGAACATATCCTTCCTCCCATCAAACTTTGACACTGGATTCCTGCTTCCGCAGGAATGACCGAGGGTAAGACTATGCTTGGCTTTTTGGATCGCTATACAGACTATACTTATGCGCTACTCCGGATTGTAGCCGGTTTTCTTTTCATATTTCACGGTGCGCAGAAATTATTCGGCTTCCCCGGTGGTGCACCGGAAGGGATACCTGATTTCATCATCTATATCGCTGGACCTATAGAACTCGTTGGGGGGATCCTTATTATGATTGGATTATTCACGCGGGAAGCTGCGTTTCTAAGTGCCGGTCTCATGGCTGCAGCTTACTTCATGGCTCATGCCACCTCTGCGCTGTTTCCAATATTGAACCGGGGGGAGCTGGCAATCATGTTCTGCTTTGTTTATCTCTATATCGCCTGTACCGGCAGTGGGATTTGGAGTATAGATAGCATGCGTGAAGGGAGTTCCGTCGACAGTGGTGAAGGTGACTCAGCGTAGCTGGGCCAGCTGAGTCACCCGGAAACCCAATCTCGGGAAGTGCACCGCAACTTCACCAACCTGTTCCTCTTCGCGGCCAACGACTAGCTCCTCCATCGATGAGAGTTGCAATTTGCCTCGCACTGGTTGAAAACCGTAGTCAATCGGCATCACTTCAACTTCATCGCCAACTTGCATCTGGTCGATCTCAGACGCACCGGATTTGCTTATCGATGACGGGTTGGCGTTCTTGGCGATTTCCAGTGCGGCAGACCCTTCTAATTCCGTCAGGTCACCCTGCCCATAGGCACTCATTCGCTCGAACCATGCCAGCACTCGCTCAAAAGGTGAAAAGGAATCCCGAATGGCTTCAATATTGTGAACAAACCAACAGCAGTGATAAGTCGAGAAATCTATAATCGTCGGCATATCACCATTCAGAAATTCTGAGGATTCAAGCTGGTTATCCAGCCGTTTGAGATGACCCAGGAAATAGGGGTGGGCGGTTTCGAAGTCCATGGTGAGTTGTGTTGAGCCTTCAGTGAATTTCGCCCGGTCTGCCATAAACGACGCTGCAGCTTCCTGATCCTGAAAAAATGTATTGTTCGCAAGCGCACGGGGTTGGAATGCCACCGCGACGCATACCCTGAAGAAAAACGTGTCCGTCCAGTGAGTAGCGGCGGTAGTCGTCGCCTGTGAGCCAGTGGGATAAATAGTGTCATCGGGACATAACCGATCAATGACCCTGCAGATAATGGCCGTATCGCAATAGATGTCCGCACCGATCTGCATCACCGGTGTTTTTCGATAGCCCCCGGTCAGGGGCATCAAATCTGGTTTCGGCATGATAATCGGAATTGTGACTGCCTGGTAAGACTGCTTTTTATACCCTAGCAGCAAACGAATCTTTTCGGAGAAGGGTGACTCTGGATAATGGTGCAGAATAATATTGCTCATGATTTCCTCTTCGGGGGTTATAGTGAGTATTCTTTATCAATGTCAGGAAAACTGCAATGCGACTGGATACACCGCGAATCAAACCCATCCATGAAAACGATTGGAGCGATGCCAAAAATGAAGCTTTGGGTCGTCAGAAAATTCGGGGCAATGTGGCAAACATCTTTCGAACGCTCGCCAACCACGAAAAGTTAGCCAAACGCTGGATGGTATTCGCCAACCATGTGCTGTTTAAATCAACACTTATCGCCAGGGACCGGGAGATTCTGATCCTTAGAATCGGCTGGCTTTGCCAGTCAGAATACGAATGGGGACAGCATGTCATTATCGGGAAAAACGCTGGACTGTCAGATGAAGATATCGCCAGCGTTAAAGAAGGTGCTACTGCTTCTTCATGGACCGGCCACGAGAGTTTACTCATCAAGGCGGCTGACGAGCTACACAAGGATGCCTTTGTCACCGATGAGACCTGGAACGGTCTTACAAAGACCTATTCGGATCAGCAGATGATGGACCTGGTCTTCACCTGTGGACAGTACCACCTGGTCTCTATGGCTCTCAATTCGTTCGGCGTTCAACTGGACCCGGATATCGCCGGATTTTAGCAGGGTCTCAACGGCTAGCTGCTTCCAGCGGAATCATCCAATGAGGTTTTCGGACTAATGGACTTGTATGAATCTCTTGCTCGCAAACGATCCATATAAGCCGCGGAATTCGGAAAATCTGATAGATCCATCGCGTCAACTTCCAGCACCATAGCCGTTGCCATAAAAGGTGCATCCGCGAGGGTGAATGAATCGCATAGATATTCCCTGTCAGCGATCTCCTGTTCAAGATAGGGCAACCCTCTAGTTCTCAACCCCTCTCTGCCCGCTTCCATGGCATCTTCATTTCTATCTTCAGGTTTGGACCATATTGGCATCCAGATTTTTGGCAAATCACCAACAAGAAAAGCTTCATCACCAAAATTTTCCAGCATCCTCATCCGCGCCAGCAGGCTTACATCGACCGGTTTCAGAGAAGGATCAGGATATTTGTCATCCAGGTATTCATTGATGACTGTGGAATCAAAAACAACACCGTCATCCTCTGTCTCAAGATAGGGTACTTTGCCGAGAGGATGTTTAGCGAGAATGGACTCCGGCTTTTTCCACAAGTCCCCTGGTCGCAATCTATCCATTTTGTAGGCAACCCCCTTTTCTTCCAGGATCACTTTAACTTTACTGGCATTGGTCGAACGCAAGGTTCCCCAGGGATATTCTCTTTCTGTCGATGCGAGTACCAGCATTGTTTTATCCTTCATCAAGAACGACTGATTTGTCTATCTGCGCCCACGCCACTTTTGACATGTACAACGCCCCCTCGCCAGCAGCCTGGGCATGAACACTGGCAGCCGTACCATCCACTACACGCTTAGCGATCCCCTGCAGAATAGCAGCCAACCTGAACATGTTGAACGCCAGATAGTAATCCCAGTTATCTATTCCGCTGCGGCCCGTTCGCCTGCAGTAGGCTTCCACAAATTCTTCCTCACTCGGTATCCCCAGTGCCTTCAAATCTTGGTCACGCAATGCATCGCGATAGGATCGACAAAGATAGGCGAAGTCTGAGAGTGGACTCCCCAGGGTACTCAGTTCCCAGTCAAGGATACCAATGACCTCATTTCGCTCCACATGCATCATCATGTTGGCGATCTGAGGATCGCCATGGACTATAGAACAGGAATTGTCCACAGGAATATTGGCAGGGAGATATTCGATGAGATTATCCATGAAAGGATTATCGTTAGTTTTCGTGTATTCATACTGGCCTGCCCAACGGGTAATCTGGCGAGCGATGTAATCCGAATGTTTACCAAAGTCCGAGAGACCTACCTTTTCAAAATTAACGTTGTGTAATTTGGCAATTGCATCATTCGCAGCATCCCAGAACTCACCTCTCTCCTGTGGCGTGTAAGGTCCGGCGCTACTATCCCAGATCACCCTACCATCGAGATATTCCATGATGTAAAACCAGGTACCGATAACCGAGTCATCCGTGCATAAAGCATAAGTCTTTGCAGTGGGTACATCTGTATCCTGTAACGCAGTCAGTACACGATATTCACGATCAACCGCATGAGCAGATTTCAATAATTTTCCCGGTGGTTTGCGGCGCAGGACTAAACGTTGATCGCCAGCAGACAACAGATAAGTAGGATTGGATTGCCCTCCGGCAAATTCTTCAACCTGAAGTTCACCCGAAAACCTTTCGACATTTTCTTGCATGTAATTTCGCAACGCCCCGACATCAAACTGATGTCGCTCCTGCACGGGAATAGTCCCTGTGTTCTCATGGGCTTGAAAATCTGTCATTAATCCTCCGCAAAGAGTAAAGGTACCAGCTTCAACCGCGGTGTGCCAGGCACAACACCAGGGACACCCTGGCACTCTATCTGGTTTTCCATTACAGTGACGCTCGAAGTTCTAACAAAAACAAAGCCTGCGGGATATAACACTACTACTGAGGGGGATCATGAGCGACTCGACTGAACACGGGGATGACCCTGCGCCCGAGGTCGGAGGAAGATACGCCAAGTATGTTCTTTTTGTACTCGTCATTGTTTACATATTTAACTTCATTGACCGGCAGATCCTCTCCATCCTTGCCGAAGAAATTAAAGCCGATATTGGCATTTCAGATGCGGAGATCGGGTTCTTGTACGGCACCGTTTTTGCTGTTTTCTACGCGGTATTCGGGATTCCTCTAGGCAGGCTCGCCGATACCTGGGTAAGAAAAAGTCTCATCTCAATAGGTCTGATGTTCTGGAGTGTTATGACGGCTCTCTCGGGCACGGCGCGTAGCTTTGGACTACTTGCCACTTATCGTATCGGCGTTGGCATTGGTGAAGCCAGCGCCACCCCGGCGGCATTTTCCATGTTGTCAGATTATTTCTCGCCCAAATACAGGGCGACAGCGTTGGCTGTTTATTCCAGTGGAGTCTATATCGGCGCTGGTATCGGGATATTTTTAGGTGGAGTTATCCTGGATGGATGGTCTGCAATGTATCCCGATACCAGTCTCGCTCCCATGCAATTAAAAGGCTGGCATGTGGCCTTTTTTATGGTTGGGCTTCCGGGGTTGCTTATGGCAGCCTGGGTATGGACGCTGAAAGAGCCTGTGCGCGGGCAAAGTGAAGGTCTGGTTACACCCCCTCACCCACATCCATTCCGTGAGGCATGGAACGAGTTGAGCGCGATTCTTCCTCCTATTCATCTTGTGAAACTGGCCTCTCTCGGCGCAGGTGCAAAAGGCGTTAGCATCAACATCATGGTAGGTGTGATGATAGCCGCGGTATCTTATTTCCTGTATTTGCAAACAGGCACAGCAGCCCAATGGATTGCGCTCGGTATAGGCCTTTTTGCAGGATTTTCCTGGGCACAGTCGCTCTCATTACGAGACCCCGCTACCTTCGCGATGATATTTAAATGCAAGTCCCTCATGTACACCGCCATCGGCTTTCCCTGCATCGCGTTTGTTACCTACGGCCTGGGATTTTGGGGGCCGCCCTTTTTCCAACGAATCCACGGCGTCAGTGCGTCAGAAACCGGAACGGTGCTGGGATTGTCCGCCGCAATCGGCGGCTGGGCAGGCGTGACGATTGGTGGCGTAATCGCAGACAAAATGCGCGAAAAAAACATCAAGGCAAAACTATATGTAGGTATAGCTTCGGTCTTATTGTCGGTTCCCTCGGCCTTCATGCTACTCCTCGCAGAGAACGTGATCGTCGCCTACATATTCAATTTCCTGTTCGCCCTGACATCACCGATGTGGATCGGACCCGCAGCTTCAACTATCAACGACCTGGTGATGCCACGAATGAGAGCCATTGCTTCTGCCTATTACATCATGATGATTACATTCATCGGACTGGCGCTTGGACCCTACACCATAGGTCAAATTAGTGATGCCATGGTAGCACGCGGGGCTACCAGCGCGGATGCACTGACCAGTGGTATGTTGTGGGGCATTGCCGCATACGTGGTTGCGCTAGCGATGCTGATAATGGGCGCAATGAATATTGAAGCAGATGAAAGCTCGAGGCTGGATCGAGCCAAGGTTTTGGGTGAGCCAATAAACTAGTTGACAGTCCAGTTGTGACCGCTTCTTAATAATGCATTGAGATCAGCGGGACCCTTCTTTAAACGAATCGCATCTCGCTGTTCATAGACGTCCGCGTGATAAGCACTGGCGGGATTACAGTAAAGAACGCCAATGGGTTCCGGAAATTCTGGTGACTTGAGTTCGGCCAACATCTGTGCAAGAACCTTGTTAGTCTCGTCATGCACGACAAGATCGGCTTCTGACACACCATCTTGATCTATATGAACGACTTCGAGTTTCAGCTCTTGTGCATTCAGGCGAATACCCTTTTCATTATCTTGACCAAAAATCAGTGGTTTACCATGTTCCAGCAACAACCTTGTTTCGGTTGCGGTTTTCTTGTCCTTAATATATTCAAAAATACCATCGTTATAAACGGGGCAATTCTGGTAGATCTCAACGAAGGAAGCACCAACATGCTCGTGTGCTCGCCTTAGCACTGGTGCTAAATGTTTTGCCTCGGTGTCGATAGATCTGGCAACAAACCTGGCACCAGCACCGATTGCAAAAGTACAGGGTCGAAGAGGCATATCTAGAGAACCGTCGGGAGTTGATGGCGATCTTGTGCCAACTCTCGACGTTGGAGAATACTGCCCTTTTGTCAGTCCATAAGTTTCGTTGTTAAACAGTAACAATTGCAAGTCCACATTCCGGCGAAGCACATGCAACATGTGATTACCGCCGATGCTGAGCCCATCGCCATCACCGGTAACTACCCACACATCCAAATCAGGATTGGCCAGTTTGACCCCGGTTGCAACTGACGGCGCGCGTCCATGGATTGTATGGAAGCCATAGGTGTTCATGTAATACGGGAAGCGGGAAGAACAACCAATGCCAGAAATAAAAACTGTATTCTCTTTGGGAGTATCAAACTCCGGCATCAGTTTCTGGATAGTTTTTAATATCGCGTAATCACCGCAACCTGGACACCAGCGGACCTCCTGGTCGGACGCAAAATCCTTGAAAGTTAATTTCTGTTCAGGCGCATTCATTTGAGTGACTCCAGTTGGGCTTTTATCGCCTCTTCAATTTCCTTGATCTTGAACGGTTGTCCCGATACTTTGTTTATTCTTTGTGCATCGATGAGGAACCTTGAACGAATCACTTCCACAAACTGACCAGTGTTCATTTCCGGCACCAGGATTGAATCAAATTTAGACAGCAGATCCCCTAAATTTGAGGGTAGCGGCCACAGGTGCCGCACCTGGATATGGGAAACATCCAGCCCTTCTTCACGACATCGTTTTACGCCCTGGTAAATCGCGCCGTAGGTCGAACCCCACCCAACAACGGCGAGTTTGCCACTACCTCTGCCTATAACGACATCCTGCTGAGGAATGTATTTTGCAATGCCATCTATCTTCGCCTTGCGAACGTCCGTCATCTTCTGATGATTATCCGGATCATAAGATATATCACCTGTTTCAAAACTTTTCTCGATGCCACCGATTCGATGCTCAAGACCCTTCGTTCCAGGTTTCGCCCAAACACGAGCCAGAGTTTCCGGATCCCGGTTGGCAGGCGAAAATCCTGTCGGTTCTTCCTCAAACTTAACTGGAAAAGATTCATAGTCGTTGAAGTCAGGTACCCGCCACGGTTGAGATGCATTGGCGATGTATCCGTCACTCAAGATCAACACAGGGGTCCTGAATTTAGTCGCAATCCTGACTGCCTCGATCGCAACATCAAAACAATCCGATGGGGTCGACGCGGAAATCACTGGTAACGAGGTGTCGGCGTGGCGACCAAACAGCGCCTGGTTCAAATCCGATTGTTCTGTCTTGGTCGGTAATCCTGTCGACGGACCTCCACGCTGGGTGTTGATGACGATCAACGGTAACTCCGTGGCGCAGGCCAGGGAAATCGCCTCACCTTTTAATGAAATTCCGGGTCCTGAACTCGAGGTCACTCCCAGTGAACCGGCGAAAGACGCACCTAGCGCAGTGCAGACAGCAGCTATTTCATCTTCCGCCTGGAATGTGACTACATCAAACTGTTTCTGGGTAGACAAGGTGTGCAACAATCCCGAAGCGGGGGTTATGGGATAGGAGGCGAACACTATCGGCAATTCAGCCAATTGGCCGCCCGCTATTAATCCGTATGCCATTGCCTCAGTACCGGTGGTGTTCCGGTAAAGTCCCGGCGCAACGTCGGCAGGTGGTACCTTGTACACCTCTATTCCAGTGGGTAATTCCGCAGTTTCGCCATAGGTATGCCCCGCATTCAATGCCTCGACATTAGCCTCGGCAATCTCCGGTAAGTGAGCAAACTTGGTTCTTAACCCTTGAATCGCTGCATCACGGCTTCTATCAAACAGCCACATTGTTAGCCCCAGCGTCCACATATTTTTGCAACGAACCGCAAATTTATGGGAGAGACCGTGAGGCTTTACTACTTCAACGACTTGTTTTGTGATATCGATTGCCAACAACCGGTAAGCGTCTAGCGCGCCATCTTCAAGAGGATTTGATTTGTATCCAGCTCGTGTCAGGTTCCTGTCGGTAAACGTATCACTATCGACAATGACTAAGCCGCCCACAACCAGGTCTTTCAGATTGGTAATCAACGCCGCAGGGTTCATCGCCACCAGGACATCTACCTGGTCGCCTGCAGTGGTTACGTCTTCAGAACCGAAACAGATCTGAAATGCGGACACTCCAAAAGTTGAGCCTATCGGAGCGCGAATCTCTGCGGGGAAATCAGGGTATGTAGACAGGTCATTTCCGTAAATAGCAGTGGCCTGGGTAAAGTTGTTTCCCGTGAGCTGCATACCGTCACCGGAATCACCTGCAAAACGAACGACCACGTGTTGAACTACATTGGCTTGCGACTCCACATTGGACATGTCTTCAACAACGGACATCGTATTATTTACCCTCTTCTCAACCTAATCACACTTCTTCATGATCCACGCATGCAAAATTACACAAACCTTGCGGTCGATGTCATCACGGTCCCTAATATGATCGTTTGGCAAAAGAATTTTGCGTAACTTGCGTTAACGCACTTATAGTTGTAGTAGGATTTTCGCCCACCTCTATCTCTTATATTACTAAGAGTGCCTCACCCGTAACTCAACCTGACCCGGTTTCCCCCATTGTTCTTATCAATCAAACATCACCGGGATGCCAACCTGACCCCTGATTTTAGCAGACAAATCAATTATTTAACAATTTGCGGGACACAGCCAGAGTGGTTATTAGGCTGACAAAACGCGGAGATTCATCACCACTGAACCTATGATTATCTGGTCACCACTGTCGATGGAAACCGGCCCCTTTTCGTCGATCGATTGACCATTTACCGAAGTGCCATTAGTTGACCCGAGATCTTCGATAAAGACCCGGTTCTTCATGACTCGCATTCGGGCATGCTTTCTGGATACATCGGCATGATTGATGATGTAGGGAGAATCCTTGGGATTGCGGCCAATGATCACGCCGTCCTCGTTAAGTAGCTGATCACCCGATATGCGCAGAAGATAGCGGATCCCCTCATCATCCCGGCCATCAAGCACAAACTCAGTCAGCTCCTCGTGGTGATGTTCCGTATCGTTTTTTACCTCCAGCTCCTGGCCCAAAGGAATGGGTGATGCTTCGGCCAGGTCCGGCGTTGACTTGCCGCGCCGGCGCATAACCAAAAAGACAACCACCATACCGATGAGCAGCACCAGCGACGTCCCTATCAGTATGTATTCCCTGAAAATTGCTTCTCTTTGCTGTTCTTTCAGCCCCTCTTTAAACCGCTGCTCTGATTCAACCTGACCTTTTTCATAGCTCTCCTTCATGGCCAGTGCTTCTGCTTCCAGGCTGGCGGTTTTCCTTGCCAGCTCGATCCTGTTTACATCTGCATTTTTCTGCGCAATTTCTGCAGCGAGCAAGGCTGCATCAGCTTTTTCTCTTGCTGCACGAGTCTGTCTCAGCAGTGAATCACTACGCCGGTCGGACTTTTGTAACTTCTTTTCAAGTGAGGTTGCCAGAACCTGTGCCTTGGTTGCCTCCTCCCGTGCTTTTCTGGCTTCGACTGCTGCCAGGTCCGCCATATTTTTCGCCAGGGTTACTTCGGAGATGCACCCTCCATCGGCAAACGTGATTTTGATGTTTTGCGACAGCAGTACTGATCGCAGTGATGCCACATTTACGGCCCGAACGCTGGCATCTAAACCGGGCGTGGCCATATTTAGACCAATTACATGGCCACACTCATTTAATAAGACCGACCCAAAACTCCCTTCTCCCAGCATGGCCGAGTGACTGAACAATACAATTTCAGATGCCGCCATCTCGTAACTGCTACGCAGTATTCCTCGCGCAAGCCCAACCGAGGTGTTGTCACCTTGCCACTTAACAGCCGACCAGACGACCTCTCCCACCTGCGGTAGATTTCGACTAAATTCAAGCGGTGGCAGATTTAGGCCATTCACCTTAAGAAGTGCAAAATCATAAGACGGTTCATTTCGAAGTATCTGGGCTACTAATTCCGCCCCTGAATTGGGAACATTTACAGTGGTCGTATCACTTCCGTCGAGAAAATGTGAATTTGTTATCACATAGCCGTTAAATCGATCCGACTGCACTATAAATCCGGTACCGTGATTTTTTATGTTTTTCCCCCGGTATGCGTTTACGGTGATGATGCTCCTGTTTAACAATGACTCACGCAACTCCGCCACTGCAGAATTCAGGGTTAAGGAAAAAAGCGAAAACGAAAGAAAAGATATCCACACCAACAGTTTGACAATGGTGGAAAGGTATCTGGATTTCAGGGGATATCCGAACAAGGGCGAGTCCTCAAATCTCAAATCTACTATACTCAAAACCGTTGAAAACTCAATGAGCTCAAACCCTTGCTTCAAGCGATACGAAATCAATAAATGGCCTGGAAAGATCAAATAGATCACTTGCGCGATCACCGATTTCGTTCACACCAAGCCGAAGGTATTCCGTTTCCAGAATACCATATCGACGATTACTGTATATCACCCTGGCCTATGGATCCCCCGGTTAAATTCAAGCAGGTATTCGGTACCCATGGGAATTTGGGAACCTAAACCGCAATAGACGGGAATTTCGCGGATCTCGTGTTCTGAATCGGGTGATTGGTCGATTCGTGATAGGTAAACACCAGCGAGAACTTGGTCTTTTCCGTGGAATTGTGTCCTGCGGCATGGAACAAGCGACTATGGAAAAAGAGCACATCCCCCTTGTTCAGCGGCACAAATTCAGATTGCATAATTAGCGGTTGATTTTCCGGCAGGTCGGCTCGCAAAAACAGTGCAGCATCAAACCTGCCGGTATCGATTTCCATCAAGTGAGTCCCTGGAATAACCCGCAGGCAACCATTTTCATGGGTCTCATTACCAAGAGCCAGCCAGACGCTAATTAGATTTTGCTGATCAAACGACCAGTAACGGTTGTCCTGGTGCCACAAGGTGGCACTGCTGTAACCGGGTTGCTTGGTCATAATACAATTGTGGTGGCATTGGGAAAGTGCCAGTGAGTCATTGGCGAATAATTCACGCAGGACAGACACGAGTTCGCCAGAAGTTGCCCAGTGTCGAAAAACCTCATGACGGCTACAGGCCTGCAACAGACGTCTGGAAGTTTCCGCACCTTCTGCATCCGAACTGGCAGGCGCGCCGGGATACTGAACATCGATCTCATATTCGATAGGCGCCAGTTGTGCAGCAAGATGTTCCCCGGCGACTGCCTCTAACTCATCACATTGGTCTCGGCTTGCAAACGCCCGGCAAACGACATAACCGTCTCGCCGGAATGTCGCGAGTTCAATATCATCAAGTTGAACCTCATTCATCTTTTTTCCTTCATGTCGAACCCGGCGGCACGCAATTCCCAGGCTTCAGATATAGTTCTGCGATAGGATTCGAGTGCGGCTCTCGCTTGCTCGCTGTCGATTTTCTGCAAACACCTGGCAGTGTTGCTGCGCAAGTGAGCATCTGATGCGCTCAGCAAAGGCATCAACGCTGATTCGACTCTATTGGGTCTCGTCTGTAAAAAAGATGTACAAAAATTCTGCACCAATTGTCTACGCCTGATTCTGTTCTGCCCCATCGTGATCTCACGTTCATAAAAATCCCAAACCTCATCGTTGGGAAACATCGTCAACGCAAGTGCTGCCCTGGCACGAATAAAATTGACCTGGCCAGCGTCATCAGCAATATTCAGTAACGACTTGTAAGCATCGGGGCCAATACTCTGCAACTTGTCTTCCTGCAAACGCCACTCATACCCTTTTAACAGGTCAAGCACCACATCATCACTGGCGTGGACCTGATGACTCGAGGCGGTCAATGCAGTTATCAGCATCGTAACGACGGAGTATCTCACAGCAATTACCAGGCAAGCCTTATCGTTCGGGTAGAACATTATACCGATTATTGCACTGTCACACTCTTCGCGAGATTTCGGGGTTTGTCCGGATTGATCCCAGCATGAACGCCAAGGTGATAGGCAATAAGCTGGCAGGGAACCATCCCGCAAACCGTCGCAAGCAATGGGTCCGAAAGCGTCGGCATGCAGATAAAATCATCAAAAAGCTCGTTGTTTTCATAAGCGATGCCGATGACCCGGGCGCCACGTGACTTTACTTCTGACGCGACATTTAGCATATAGGAATCGTCTTTGTCGACGAACAAGATCACCGGAACACCCTCTTCGATCAGCGCGATAACACCATGCTTCAATTCCCCCGCGGCGAAGGCTTCCGCATGAAAATAACTTGCTTCCTTGATGTTGAGTGCTGCCATCAATGCGCTTCCGTAAAAAAGCCCTCTGCCAAGAATAAACAGATTGTGAGTTGGCAAAAGACTGGCTGCCAATTCTTGCAATTCTCTTGACGTCGTATCTGTTAGATACCGGCTGAGGGCACTGCTCAACTTATCAATATGTTCCCCTGTATCGTTCTGACCAGCCAACGATTTTGCTAGCAGATAGCCAAAAGTTACCTGTGCTGTTGCCGATTTAGTGGAAAGGACGCAAATTTCCGGACCACTATGATTGGCGAAACTGAATTCCGATAAAAAAGCCAGCGTCGACATGGGCATATTGACCAGGGACGCCACCCGCATACCCCATGCCGTCGCGGTTTCGATGGCCTGAATCGTATCGGCAGTCTCACCGCTTTGGCTGATAGCCAACAGGAAGTCGCCTGGCTTATACAACGGCTTCATGGAATCGATTTCGTAAGCTGGTACTGCAAGAACCCTGAATCCTGCCAGTTCGCGAAGCAGCCAGGCGATCTGCACGCAGGCGAAATAGGCACCACCCGCCCCGGTTACCAGCAGATTCCCGCAATGTTTTAATTCCTGGACGAAGTTATCCAGATCGGTTCCAGCCAACATTCCTTGCCTCGAAACGGTTTGCCACTGCTCCATAATTTCCTTCAGCATGTAGTGCGGATAACCGTCTCTGCCAACATCAGTTTCAGGCAACTCTGCCAGGACCCATTCAATTTCACACGGCTCACCGGTTTCATCGAACATTTCAACTCGCTGATCCTTGATTCTAACTATGTGCCGCTGCGCAACAGGACAACAAACGGTTGTAGTCCTGGCAAAACTGAAGACGTCGGAACCGAGGAAATACTGGTTGCTAGCCTTGCCGAGCATTAGCGGGGAACCTTCACGAACGCCCAGCATCTCACCATCTGAAAACAGCACTACGATTGTATTCCTGCCATCAAGCCTGTTAAGCACATCGCGCAACGCCTCGGGACGGGAACAGGCCGTTTTCAGGGCAATCTCCAATAGCCGTACAATGACCTCTGTATCGGTATCACTTACGTATGCCGGGGTTACGATTGTTTCTTTCAAGGTCTGGTAATTTTCCACGATGCCGTTGTGTACCAGGGAAAACTCCAGGTTGCGTGCAGAATGTGGATGACAGTTTTCTACACTGACTCCTCCATGGGTTGCCCAGCGCGTATGCCCCAACACCGCGTTACAACGAGGCAGCTGATCCTGCAGGTCATCCAGCGAGTCGACACTCTTCCTTGTCTGTATTACGCCTTTTTCTTCATTGACCCAGGCAAATCCATAGCTGTCATAACCCCGATATTGGAGCCGTTGCAATCCAGCAACCGCCAGATCACCTACATCCTCACCCGCACAAGCAACAATTCCACACATATGTCATACTCTAATTGACACTAATACATAATAAATCGCAATATATACATATCTTTTTTGACATCAATACTAATTGTCATCATTTATTTGACATTTTTCATTGACGAAGCATGATAATACACGAAACCTTAAAACAGATTGGACTCTCTGACCGGCAGACTGACATCTATCTGACGTTACTAAAACAAGGCCCGGGTTCCATTCGAGACATCGCTACCGGTGCGGGCCTTAATCGCGGTACAACCTACGAGGAACTGAAGACCCTGCGGACCCGTTCGCTGGTGAGCTACTTCCCAAAGGGTAAACGAAAGTTTTTCTGCGCCGAACCACCGGATCAACTTGTGAAAATTGCCGAGGAGAAACAAGATATCCTGGCGAGGGCAACCGATGTATTACGCCACGACATCCTGCCAGACCTCAATAACATCAAACCCGACTCGAGCACCATCAATGTACATCACTACGAGGGAGACGAGGGCATTGAGTTTGTCCTAAAGGACATTCTCAAGACAGTTGAGACTCAAGCGCAAAAGCGGTACCGGGTCTATTCTTCCAAACAAATTCGTAAATATTTATATCGGCCATTCCCTAACTTCACCCGACAACGGGTACGCAAAGGGATCTCTGTCAATGTTATTGCGATTGGCGATGGCGGTGAAGATGCCCCGCTTGCAGAACGCAAGTGGATAGAGACAGAAGCCAGTGATCATGCAGCCAGCTACGTCGCGATCTACCCCCCGAAATGTGTCATGATTTCCCTGGTCCAGGGAGACTACCCAACCGCGGTCCTGCTGAACTCTGACGCGATCGCACTCGTTATGCAGATTTCTTTTGATACTTTGTGGCAGCGCCTGTGACCATTGCGGATTGACCTGCGATAGCGCAAACTGCCCCGCAATAAAAATCTGCCTCTGCAGGATCTGAACATGACTAAAACCAGCATTTCCGAGTATATGGTGGACAATCCAGTTGCTGTTCGTCCGGATATGAATGTGTATGAGGCGGCCCATGAAATTCTTGCTAACCAGGTGTCAGGGGCGATGGTGACCGATGAGAACGGTAAGCTGGTCGGTATGCTTTCGGAGCTGGATTGTCTTCAAGCAATGGTAACCAGCGTTTATAACGGTGCGGACCCGGGTGGAGCGTTAGTGAGTGATATAATGACTGCCAACGTTGAAGTGAATAGCCCCGAAGATGAGATACTTGCAGTGGCTACCTCCATGCTAGATCACAAACATCGCAGAAGACCTGTTGTGAAAGATGGGGAGCTTCAAGGTCAATTAACCTGCCGCCAGATATTAAAAGCTGTAACCGAGTTTGCAGAGGAAAATCACGCAAGTGACCTGAAAAGCTGAACTATTTACCGACAAGGTTTACAAATTGTTTACATTCCATCGACCAATCTCGGGAAATCGAGCTGATTTCCCAGTATCCTTACGATTATGAGTGACCTACTGGACAAACTGGAAAGCGCACTGCAAGAAGTTGAAGAGCAACTTCTTGCAGAATTTGAACGTATCCGTAAGTCCCTGTCCGGAGAACCCTATAGTTCACTCGATTCCGACGTACAAAATGCCTTAAATGAAATTGTGATGGGTCTTTGGCAGGAACTTGAAAACATTGGTGACAGGAACCACCTCACACTCCGCACTGAGCGACAAGAAAAAATATCGTTCAGGATGATCGTGGTCAAGAAATTGCTGGATGCAAAAATACCTACTGCCTACCTTGCCGACGCACAAGAAGAGCTTGAAGAATCCCTACGTGAAGCAGAAACAACATCAAGTGAAGATGTCGCACAGACGGAAGTTACGATTGAGGAACCCATTGGGTTTCTTGAAACCATTATGCAGTTTTTCCGTGGTAAGCCAGCAGCGGACGGCGCCACTCGCAGCGGAATTAACATCACCGAGGTGGAGGAATCAGGGGAAGAGAAGGTTGAGATCTACCTGGATAGTGTTTACGCCGCACAACATCTGGCTGTAATTGCTTTACGGTTCCGGACACGCGGTGACGATAAGGACATGATGAACGCTGCGGTCAGCGGCAAAGCGGTGTTTGAGTCCAGGGATCTGTCCGACAGTATGCCCAAGGTATCGAAAAGGAAGTCCTCCGACCCCGAGGAGGTGAATCAGAAAAAGGATCTCGCACAAACTCCGGATGCCATCAGGAAAAAGCTGGAGAGCACAGTACGGCGCACTGGTGGCGCTTCAACTTTTGAATCAAGGGAGCTGAGCGCAACCATCCCACCTATGCCTTCAGTAGCTGCCAGACCCGTTGCTGAGAAGAAACCAAGAACTGAGAAACGAGATTTTGCTCAGACACCGGATGAAATACGCAAGAAGCTCGAAGCCAGGCAAGGAGATTCCAGTTCATCCGGAAAAGCGTCATTCAGTGCCAAAGATATAGAGCATGCCACTCCCCGGGTAGTGCCACGTAAGGTAGAAAAGGAACCCGTCAAGGAAGAACCTCCAGAGCGCCCGACAGGCAAGGCCGTTTTTGAATCAAAAGACCTTTCTTCGACCGATGAAAAGTAATTAGCCTAGCGGACCTAAATATCTTTCCTGTAAGTGACGCTTAAAATATTCTACGTTCAGCGGCTCACCGGTAGCACTCGTTAACAACTCATCGAAAGACAGAAACTTTCCTTTGCTGTGTATATTTTTTCGTAACCAGCTTAACAGGGGGACGAAATTTCCTTTTCGGATTTCCTCCAGGATCTCCGGCACTTGAGCTTTTGCTGCTGAAAAAAACTGGGCGGCTGTCATTGCACCGATTGAATAAGTGGGGAAGTAACCAAACAGTGCCGACGGCCAATGTACATCCTGAAGACATCCATCTGCGAAGTTACCTGTTGTTGACAGCGACAAGTATTGCTGCATTTTTGTATTCCACATTTCCGGCAGATCCCGGACTTCCGCACTACCCTCAATCAAGTCTTTCTCGATTTCGAATCTTAATATCACGTGCAATGGATAAGTCACTTCATCTGCGTCCACACGGATGTAGCTCTTTTCTACTTTTGTATACAGCCGGTGCAGGTTATCAACACTCCAGGCCGGATCAACGCTTTCATGCCCAAGGAATATCTTCTGTGCGATGGGTGTCAGAAACTGGATAAATTCAACGGAACGACAGGCCTGCATTTCCATCAACAATGACTGGCTTTCATGGGTTCCCGCACTGAGGGCCGTACCTACCGGTTGACCACGCCATTCCCTGGGTAGACCCTGCTCATACATGGCATGACCGGTCTCATGAATAACCCCCATCAGGGACTGCACAAAATTATCATCAAAATAGCGGGTGGTAATTCGCACATCATCCGGGACTCCACCGCAAAAAGGATGATGACTCACGTCCAGGCGCCCATGGACAAAATCGAATCAGAGCGTTCCCATGATTGATATTCCCAATTCCCTTTGTTTATCCACCGGGAAATTGTCGCCCACGGAAATAACGGGCTGCTGTTTTTGATGCTCCAATACTTCATCAATAAAGCCGGGCAGAAAGGATTTGAGTTCCGTAAACAGGCTACCCAGTTGTTTAACGGTCATCCCCGGTTCATGAACATCCAGCATAGCGTCGTACAAAGACATTCCGGTCGAGGCTGCCCTCATTGCGGCCTCTTCTCGAGCCAGGGCGATAACTTCTTGCAGTAGCGGCTGCATTTCTGTCCAATTATTGTCACCACGATACTGCCGCCAGGCCTGTTCACATTCCGAAGAAACGAGCCTCAATCTATGCACAAGGTCTGCTGTCAGGCAGGTTGCCTCGCGATGTTCCCGCGCAATTTCCCGAACATTCGCCGTCTGCATCTCATCCAGGTCTTCGCCGTTAGCCTGCTCCAGCCAGTCCTTTATCCTGGAATCTGTTTTTAATTCGTGTATCAGGACCCCTAACGTTGCCATTGCCTGACCTCGAGCTTCCCCGCCGCCAGTTGGCATCATCGAAGCCTCATCCCAAAAACTGATGGACTGCACATGCTCCAGGTCTGCGATTTTTTTGAATTGCCTGAACAAATTCTGATAGGCAGGCATTAGCTACCCTCTTTAGAAAAAACCGCTGAGGGCTCTAGATGGCAAGAATCGTTAAAGCCTCTAACTATTATGTTACCGGCATGCATCACTATGTGGCTGATGGAACCATTGTTTGCACCGTTAAATGCGAAGGGAGCGGCACCGGTCGCTCGGGCGATGATATGCCCGATGACCCCGCCGTGTACCACGGCAACGATCAACTGGTCAGGATGACTGGCGGCGATCCGGTCCAAACCTCGTTGCACCCGTTCTTGTAAAAGCTGCAGGGACTCAGCCCCGGGAATGACATCCCAGCGCTGTTCCTGCTGCATTCGCATAAATACTGGATCCTGCTCCTGTGCCTTGATGCGGAATATTCCACCTTCCCAATCGCCCAGGTGGACTTCCCTTAGATCTGCTGTAACTGTGGGAGTGAGACCGATATGAGCACATAGTGGAGCCGCTGTTTCCTGGGTGCGGCGCAAGTTGGTGACATAGACTGAATCGATTGGCAGGTGTTGCAGTCTCTGCCCAACTCTTATCGCCTGTGCTTTACCGACTTCCCCCAGGGCAGGGTCGCCCTGACCATCTACAAGGGGAAAGGGTTTATCCGGATTTGCAGGCTGAGATTCGCCATGCCTGACCAGCAGGATTTCAGTGGCGCCTTGCGGTCTTTCGAATCGATGTTGCCGATATTCTTTCAACTCAAGTGCTCCCGATTGTGGGAGCAGCATAGTAACTTAATCAGCGTTGCTCTACCGGAGGGTAACTTCTTTTGGTTAGTATCTGGTAGGCCGGGGAATCGGCCTACCAATTTTCTGGAGCTTGAGTGCCAGTATCATGAAAACCGGGGTAACACTATTTTAGTTCAGCCCAACGTCCAGTAGATACAACTTTGATGTGGAAAGGCCCTTAACCGTTGGCATATCTCTATTTATTGCGTTTCGCTGGTTAATCATCACCAGAGCCAGACTCTCGCCTACACCGGGATTTTGGACTCCTTCAATTCCGCCCTTGTAAAAAACCACATAAGCAGTAGCACTGGCTTTCCTTTTGCTTCCCACGTTGTTGGATGCACCTCTGAAATCGACCCGTTTCGTTACATCCACAGCCAATTGCTCCCAACGAGCATCAGGGAACGATTTCTTTCCTCGCACCTTGTTGAACCTAAATTCATTATTTCGTTTCTGGCGGCCTGAAATCTGATAAAAACCATCGTAAGTCGCAGACAGTATTGCCTCCGCCATCTTTGGCGCAAGCTGCGCCCTGATTGCTTTAGTAATGGTTCTGTTAGCAGCAACCGTATTTTCTTCGACAGCAGTAGCCCAGGCTGATCCAGAGATCACCAGGAATACAGCTAGTAGTATCGTTTTCATGACATTCATCTCCATTTGCTGGTTATGAGTACACAAAAATTCTGCACTCAACCGGTATGACGATGTATCTTAAGAAAAGGTTGGAACAAAGTTGGCTTTTTGAGGTAAAACGAAGCCGGAAACGGATAAAACGAGGCAATTCGAATGAACTTAGGAGAACAGCGTTGATAGAAAAGGTTATTAAGAACTGGCATTTACACCTGAAGGGGCAATTCCCTGGTGGCCTGGATGAACTGCTGGCGGATGATGTGCAGTTCTTTTCCCCTATCGTATTTACGCCGCAGAAAGGCAAGGACATCACCAAGCTCTACCTGGGTGCGGCAGGTAATACTTTTAGTGGTGGTGAGAAAGAAAAAGCGCCGGGTTCACCTGGCTCGACATTCAAATACACGAAAGAGGTGCTGAGCGGGAACCAGGCCATTCTTGAGTTCGAAACTGAACTGGAAGGCAAATATGTGAATGGTGTGGACATCATTTCATGTAATGAAGAAGGCAAGATCACCGAATTCAGGGTCATGATACGCCCCCTGCAGGCGGTAAATCTCATGCACGAACAGATGAAAGCAATGCTGGAAAAGATGCAAAAACAAGGTCTGGCAGACTCTGACTAGCTACATGGTCGCCGGCTTCCTTAATAAACCGAGGCCGAGAGAGACCATTATTATTGAAACAACCGGGTTCAGATAGTTAAGAAACGCATACGGTGCATATTCAAGTACAGGTATGTCCAGGGTTACGGCATAGAATGCACCGGCAGTCGTCCAGGGAATCAATCCGGTAGTGAGGGTCGCGCCTTCTTCCACTGAACGCGACAGCATACTCTCTCGCAAGCCGAGGGAGATGTATGATTTCCTGAATAACTGACAATTCAGGATAATGCTAATGTAAGCCTCGCCCATGGCGAGGTTACCGACAAAGCCAGACCCGATGGTAATGGCGACAAGTGACGCAGATCGCCTCACACGGCTGACTACCCCCGCAAGCAACGCCTCCAGAAATCCAGCCTTAAATAAAATTCCACCCAGCGCCAGCGCCATGATCGACAAAAATAACGTCCAGCTCATGCTGCTAATTCCACCACGGCCCAACAAACTGTCGATATTTTCGATGCCCGTCGTTCCATTCTGGTTACGCCATAAGGAATTCGCCGCTTCCACAAAACCAGTCTGCTGATACAGGACGGCGATCGCCAGCGCAGAGAGAATGCTCAGGGTCATGCTGACCTGGGGGGAAAATTTAGCCACACTCAGCACTATCATGATCAGCAAGGGGATAAGCGTCACTGCCGGATTGAGATAGTAGGAAGACTCAAGGGCTTGCTGGATAGTGACAATATCTGCTTCTGGAAAATGTTGCCCTGAATACCGGTTACCGAAGTAGGCCATGATGACAACCACCAGGATCAACGTGGGCAACGTCGTGTAAAGCATGGACCTGATGTGGCTGTACAGGTCCGTTTCGGCACTCATGGCAGCAAGGTTGGTTGTATCCGAGATCGGTGAAAGCTTATCGCCAAAGGTGGCACCTGAAATTACCATCCCCGCAACCAACGGTAGTGGTATCTGCAGAGCAGCACCAATGCCCATGAACACCACACCTAACGTGCCAGCGGTGCCCCAGGCTGTTCCGGTCACGACGGACATTAAGCAACACAAAAGCAGACCGACCACCAAGAACGTTGCCGGATTCAACAGGTCCAGTCCAAAATAAATCAGGGTGGCGATAGTTCCGCTTTGCATAAAACTGGCGATAACCATGCCGATCAGGATAAAAATGTAAATTGCAGGCAAAGCTCGTGTAATCGCATCACTCATCATGGCCTGAATCGCAGAATATGAATGTCCCAGCAGGCTTGCATTAATGGCAACCCAGGTGAGGCCCAGAAAAATAATGCTGTGTAAACTGATCCCAAGCACAAACAGACCACTCGAGATCATAGAGACGACAACGCCAAAACAGATCAAAGCATGTACGAATGAGGGTGTTCTGGTCACAGTTGCCTGCAACTGGTTTCCTTTAGGACATAGTGCGCATCGTCCGCCAAGTGAACTAACTCACATCGAGAACCGTTGATGACCAGCCTGAATCGTTCCGGGGGTTCCATAATTCGCCCACCGTCGATTCTTCCCTGGAGGGTTCGCTGCTGTTTTCTCTCAATAACCAGCCTGCTCGATTTCGTCAGCACATCCTCAGCTAGTATCACTTCAATACCATTTAACGCGTTTGATACTACCCGTACCAACTCAGCGTGACTGCCCGGGGTGGATTTTTCGCGAACGGCGGGAAGATCACTCGCTAATTTGTAAACTCCGCAGGCGTGAAAGAATATGAGCGAAAATAATGCGACTATCCGTACCATAAATTTACCGGCGCAAGATTCGGTTCTGCAGCCAGATCGGTTTGGGTACAACGCCATCAACCGCTGACAGTGGAGCCAAAGACACTGCCGCCCGGCTAGCCGTAAAACCGCTCGCTGCAGGACAACTTCCATCCACACGATAGGCCAATGCTGCGGCTAATCGCGCTTCTTCACGATCTCCAAGTTGATGTGTGAAGTCATCGGCCACGGAGCAACCAGGCACTTGCGTTCCCTCGACCTGCACGACATTATCCGGCGAAAAGCCATCGGTGTAATCACCAAAATCCTTTGCGTTGACACCCCTGAACTGAATGCTGAAATAAGTCGTGCCACAATTATCGAATGCGTAGAATCCATAAGGTTTTCCGCATGTAGTTGAGCCAACCTGTATCACCTCCACATCGATTCCGCGCAAACCATTTATGATCGATTCACTGGCGGAACAAGTACCTGGACCTGTCAGTATAAAGACTCGTGATAAGTCAAGGCTTGGCAGGGGTTCATTAGCCGTGGCCGAGAAGCCCACAGATGTTGTGTGAAAAACAATCGGCGAAAGCGTCGCACCGGTAACCGGGTCAAAGACCGGGTGTTTATCATTAAACTGAAGTTCTTCAAATGTCCTACCCGAGGCTGCTGCTGGACCAGCGATCATAAAGGCAAGCTCATTGGCGATATCAAGGAATCCGCCACCGTTATACCGTAGGTCGAGAACGAGGTCTGTAATACCGCTGGAATTCAACTGGACAATCGCGTCGATCAACTCCTGCTCGGCCGTGGCAATATGATCATTGAACGACATGTATGCTACTTCCCCGGTGTTCGTCGTAATAGTTCCAACATTTTGTACCGGGTCTGACGTAATTAAAGCGGATGTTAATGTTACCTCCCTGGGTTCAACTGAACCCAGGTCGAGAACCGTGAATTGATGCGTCTCCCCGACGTCCGCTGGAAACAGTCCGGCGTTCAATGTGTCTATGTCGGCGCTGCTGTTCCCATTAACCAGATCCGCGCCGTCAACGTTAAGGATGCTGGCACCTCGAAGGAGGTTTGCAGGATCACTGGCGGCAGGGGAATCGGGTTCGGTGTAAGCAACCACGACACTACGTGGGGGTGACGACGCCAGAATGGCGAAAACAGCGCCATATCCAGCAGATATACCGGACTGGGAAAGCGCCTGAAAATCATCGGTAGGTATGGTGAAGTGAAACTTGTCCACCGGGGCACCCGACGGTGTTGTGGCGAATGTCTTCATCAAGTCAAAATAATCCGGCGTCGTCTCATCCTGTGGATCTATATCGACGATCTCGTCATACCAGAGATAAAGTTCATTACTCCAGGAACGCAGCCAGTTGTTCTCGTCGACAAAGGTGCCTTGTGAATCCGAAAAAGACGCACCAGTACTAGGATCGGTTCCTGTTCTTGGTGTCGCACACAAGGCATCAAAATTCGAAAAAGGCTGGAACACGCCTGACATAAATGTATTGCCGCTACTACTGCCAGAGCTTCCTGTGTCAGTCGCAGGCACAGCGGCTGCTATAGGTGGGGACGCGGAATTACCTCCACCACCACCACTACTGCAACCAGCCAGCATCGCTACAAGTACTGCCGGAACGGCCGAGACGAAACTGACTCTCTTGGTTTTATTCATACCAACTAGCTAGCGTCTGTTTTTGGTTGCAGTTGCCGCTCGTGCTCCAACACTGATTCGTATGTGTGCGTTGAAAAAACGTTACGGCTTCGATCCACATCCACCAGAATGACGTACAGGCACGGAATGAGGAATAGTGTAATGCCAGTGGCGAATAGAATTCCAAAACCCAGGGAAACCGCCATGGGAAGCACCATCTGTGCTGATAAACTGGTTTCTAACAACATCGGTAACAATCCAAAAAAAGTCGTTAGTGAAGTCAGCAATATAGCCCGTATGCGCTTCGTACCAGCAAGAACGGCTGAAGACTCAAGATCCAGACCGTCTTCGACACCACGATTGACGAAATCAACCATAATGAGACTGTCATTAACCACTACCCCCGCGAGAGCGACTATTCCAAAAACTGACAGGAAACTAAAAGGGATACCCATCACGATGTGACCGACCAGGGCTCCTATCATCCCGAACGGGATAACACCCATGATG
>JAPUGI010000260.1 GCA_027292925.1 Gammaproteobacteria bacterium | reverse complement strand
GACATGGTCAAGGAAGGGATGGAAAGTGGATCGAGCGGCGGTTGTCAGACCTTCGACCAGGCTCTGCTACGTCTTTATTCGATGGGCAAAATTGACATTGAACAGGCGTTTGCCAACTCCGACAGCCCCAACAACCTTCGGCTTAAAATGCTGCACGCCGACCCTATCACTTATTCGGAACAAGCAGAAAATGAGGAATCGCACGAGAACTTCGAAAAGTTGTTTCCACCTGTGCAAGAATGGTTGTTGCAGGAGCCGGCAAAGTCCTATGAGGAAGTGAATGAAATGGAAAACCTCGCGTAGCGCTCCATTACTCTCCGCAATCACTGATCCGAGAAATTGAAGACAGCCAATAAAGGTGTCTCGCTTCCCTCGGTAATTGCTCCTGCATCACACCCTGAGGTAGTCCGTCAAGTTATTTTTACATAGTTTCACCGAGATGTTCGAGTAGGGGCGAACCACGACGCCTCAGCGCATTGACGTATTTTGATTCGTCATAGGGTGTCCGGGTCTGCCAGCAGCGGTAAAGAATACGCAGCCACTTGAAGGCCAGGGACCGCCTATTCCGCTCAGTGATGCCCTTTAGTTGTCTGGTCTGGCCACTTAGTAGCAAGACCAAACCCCGCGGTGGACAATCATCGCGGGGTATTTTTTGAACGGTACGTTTTTTCCGATGAATGGTAAATTCCCCCCACGCCTCGCGTTATACAATATAATCATTCATTCCACTCAGGCAATCAGGCGTCATGTATTGAGCGCCCTGGGATCAACAAGCGATAGCCTGTGAGATGAGTGTGTAGAACCTTGAAAAATTCTAGTTCTGCGAAACTAAAAGGATTTAGGACACCCGCAAAAGGATTACCAGTGATCGATCGGCTGATCGCCACTTTAGTTGCAGTGGTTGGTGTCGCTCCGGCTATCTTCCCCTACACCCTCAATTCCTCTCGCGCCGACTTGCCCGCGCCTTCGCATGGATCTGGCCGATGAAACTGAATAGTTGTCGCCACAAAACATGCGAGGGTCGAGCAGGATCAAGCGGCTTCACGTTTCTCGAACTGATGATCGTGATAGCGGCGACTGTGTTGCTGTTGGGAATTGCTTTACCCGCCTACCAGGATTTCGTCGTTCGCAGCAAACTGCACTCGGGAACGGAGAGCTTGTCCGCACTCCGCGGATTGCTGCAGCAGGTCTACGCGGATAATCGTTCCTACCGCACCCCCGACGATTCGGCTTGTCGTATCGCTACCTACCCGACCGAGCATTTTGATTTGGACTGTACCGCAACTTCCGATACAGCCTACCTGCTGACGGCGACCTCGCAGGCCAACGAAGGGCTGGGGTTAGCCGGCGATTATGTTTACACGCTTGATTCGGATGGCATTCGGGACACCACCATGTTGAGGGGCGCAAACGTCGATATCGACGATTATTGGAAATACAGGTAATCAGGGAATAACGAGCATATAGAATTGAAAGGACTTGAATCAGGATCAAGGGGAGATTATTGCAAAAACGTAGGATGCGATCAGATGACACAGACAACCTTGAGATTGACGATTTTTCAAATAGAGAAGCTTAAAAACATTGTGGACCTGGGAAGTGTTTCTCCCTACAAGGTCTCAACTTTTGTCGGAAATTCACTGGGAAGTACAGGCACCGTCATCGATTCCTCGAACCAGGAGGCCGCCAACGAAGATTTTTGGCTTACGCAGCCTGCACCCTCAACATCATGGTTACAACGGTTCAAGTCTTCCTTCGCCTGGCATGGCAAGGGAACCGGAGTGTCACGCTGATCGAATTCACATAGCCTACCCGCACATTGCATGAGTTTCGCCTGTGGAACGCAGGTACGCAATCGTAGCTTTCCTGCGCAAATTGTGCCGTAAGCCATTCTTCAATATTTATTCGGAAACGGTGTTTCAGGTAGGGTATCTGAATGGCCATGCTCGACCCAAAACGGGATAAGCCTTAGGTATAGTTGCACTTAGGAGTTGAATTAAAACCTTCTTACAAAGTATATTGGAAAGGGACTAACAACTGACCAAAGCCAAACCGGCAAAACTGAATTTCTAATGGACTTTGTCAGCTATAAACAATTATGGGATAGCAAGGCGGGTTCACCCTCTGATGCTCTGATCGCCGTCGATGGCAGTTCTGATGAATCCATTGTCCGCAGTAATGGTCAATTTACAGCCAGGCAAGTCAGTAGCGCACTGGATATTCAAGCAGGTGATCATGTGCTTGAATTGGGTTGCGGCGTAGCCCGTATTGGTCGGGAATTGGCCCCAAGCTGCGCACATTGGACCGGAGTGGATATTTCCGGAAAAATGATCGAACGGGCGGCCGAACGCACCGCCCATCAAGATAATGTCACGCTTTACCGTCTGGATCGCAACAATTTAGAAATGATCCCGGATAACAGTATCGACAAAGCTTACTCGATTGCGGTGATGTGTCATATGGACAAAGAAGATCTTTATCTGTATCTGGAGGAACTGCAACGGGTGGTCAAGCTTGGCGGCATGATTTTTATTGAAACCTGGAATCTTGCACATCCTGTAGGCTGGAAGCGTTGGCAGTATGAGGTACGGCATTGGTCACACAGTGGTCAAAGCGTGCGTAAAGATGTCTCCCGCAACCAATTTTGCACACCAGATGAGTTCGAGTTGTATCAACGCCAGGCAGGCTTCGAGGTGATTCGCAGTTTTATCAACTCGCCCTGGGTGCAGAGCATCGCTACCGCTTCAAAAGATGTAGAGTGGCTTGAAAAACAAGCCCGGAGAATTGAAAAAAACAAAACCGAGATCGCTTACTCTGTGCTGTTTGGCGAAATGTTTGAAAAAACCATAGCGGTCATCTATGGCGTCATCCATCCGCGTGAGGCCATTGCATTCTGCGATCGGCACAGGGGCACGGCTGAAACTGATTTATATCGCCCTTATGTCCTGGGACTATGGCGCGGCAACCCCGAGCAATGGGGCGAGGTCGAAAAT
>JAPUGI010000026.1 GCA_027292925.1 Gammaproteobacteria bacterium | reverse complement strand
GCCGCACCCTTTTCCAACAGATCACAAAGTTCAGCTTTTCTTTTTAATTCTGTCAGGACGTCTTGCTTGTTGCGCTTTGCACTTTCTTTAAGGGTCTTCCTCTGTTTTGCTTTTTGCGCTTCTTCTGCCTTTTGTAACTCCCTGTCACATTTAGCTTCGTCGCGTTTTTTAAAAACATCGTCACAGATTTTTCTGAATTCCTTCCATAGCTTCTGATCTGTTCCGCGATCGGTGATACCGATTTTTTTCCACGAACTTTGAATTTGTTTGACTAGCGGAACTAGCGACGAGATATTGTTGTTAGTCTCAAACAGGCTCTCAACTTCGTTAACGAGGTCTCGCTTTAATTGATGGTTGCGCTCTTCTTCTTCCTTCAGTTTTATCTGGATTGGCAACATTACCTGGTTAAATCTGTCATGAATTACTTTGCGTTGCCTGTGAGGCACGTCATCAAATCGTTTCCATTCGGATTTAGCTTTCTTGACGATCTGGCTCGCGGCTTTCCAGTCGGCGTTTTGCCAGTCATTTCTTAAACGTTACAGGTCAAGGCTGTCACAAATCTTGATTCTCTCCTGCAGGTTTTTATCCCTGTGTTCTCGTTTGCCTGTGAAATAATCTGCGCAGACTGAAAAGGCCGTGTCACCGGCTCGTTTGAACCGCTGCCAGAGTCTCTGGCCCTCGCTGGAATCGGATGGACCAAGCTGGCGCCACATCTCCTGTAGTTCCTTGATTGCCTTAGCTTTTTCCTCGGGATGTATCTCATTGTGCCGCTGCAGGGACTCCATCTTTTTGCAAAGTTCCTCACGTTTGGGGTTGGTTGCGAAATGTTGCCAGTCTTCCAACTCGCGCAGTTGTTCGGTAAGTAGATGGAACTTATCCCGGATTTCCCTTGGATAGGAATCCGAGAAATGTTTCATGAAACTGGTTTTTAAACGCAGGGCTTGCTTGATGTTTCCTGCTTCAAGAGCCTCATACAGGTTTTGCAACTGCACGCTGGGGTCAGTAGTGGGATTGGATATATAGGAGTCGGCCATAGCACTCACACATTGCCTAAGGCAGTGGTAAAACTGCCCGTAAATGGTATGAGTTAGGTTCCGATTATGGGTGTCGAGGTTCTATATGTGCCCTTGGCCAGGGTATACGCCTGGTCGAAAGTATTCGTCCCTGGTCGAAAGTATTCGCCCCTGGTCGAAAGTATTCGTCCCTGATTAAAGTTCGTTGTGGCTCCCATCGCATAACGGTTGTGTATTGGAACGCTTACAACCACAGAAAAATACCTGCTTCGATTCCTGCGCCTCATATTTTGCTGGTAAGAATTCCGTATCCTGATGTGAGCCATCACAAAATGGCTGATTGGCACTTTTGCCACAGGCGCACCAGAAGTAGGTTTTACCTTCTTCCACCTCAACACCATATGGCGATTTCTGTGCGATAGCTGGTTCAGCCATTTATTATCTCCTTTTGTTAGAAGCTCGAGGGAGTACTAATGCTACCTTGTTGAAAATGCCGGGTACAATCAATATTATCGACCGCTCTCCACGGAACTAGATTTATGGATTTTTCATTCTCTGAAGAGCAGAGCTTGTTGCAAGACAGTGTCCAGCGATTCATACAGAATAGCTACACTTTTGAGAAACGACAAAAACTTATCCAGACAGAAGAAGGTTTTAGCCGGGATAACTGGTCAACCTTTGCAGAACTCGGCTGGTTAGGGTTGCCTTTCGCTGAGGAAGACGGTGGATTCGGAGGAACACCAGTCGAGACCATGATCATGCTGGAAGAATTCGGTAAAGGTCTCGTGGTGGAACCTTATGTTTCAACGGTCATTATGGCAGGCACTGCTATTTCAGAAGGCGCCTCGCAGGAACTGAAAGAAAATGTATTGGCTGATATTATTGGCGGGTCGAAGCTGGCTGCGCTCGCGTTTGTGGAACCCCAGGCTCGATTCAATCTCGCCGACATCGCGACCACCGCGATAAACAACAATTCCGGTTACCTAATCAATGGTTTCAAAGGCGTGGTCTTGGGTGGTCCTAGTGCAGACGTCCTGGTAGTACCAGCAAGAACTGATGGTGACCAGAAGGACGAAGGTGGCATCACACTGTTTCTGGTGGATGCAAATTCAGACGGGGTATCACGCAGGAACTATCCTACTATCGATGGGCTGCGGGCATCTGAGATCACTTTTGAAAATGTCTCGGTGGAGGCGAGTTCCATCATCGGTCAGGTTGGAGGTGGATTGGCTTTGCTGGAAAAATCCATTGATTATGCGATTCTGGCAGTGGGCGCGGAGGCTGTTGGTGCCATGGAGGTGTTGTACAAGACCACTGTTGAATATTGTAAAGTCCGAGAGCAGTTCGGTCAGCCAATCGGCAAGTTTCAGGTGTTACAGCATCGAATGGTTGATATGTTTATTGAACACGAACAGAGCAAGTCTCTGCTCTATATGGCTGCCATGCGGTTGGATGAAGGATATAGTCCAGCAGCCCGGAAGGCCGTTTCGGCACTTAAGGTACAGGTTGGAAAGGGCGGGAAGTTTGTCGGCCAGAGTGCAGTGCAATTACATGGCGCTATGGGCATGACGGACGAACTTAATGTTGGCCACTATTTCAAAAGGCTGACAGCCGTTGAGACACTGTTTGGTAATGTAGACTACCACCTGAAGAAATACGCAAGCATCAAGTAGGCTGAGACAGAGGACTATTTTTTTACAGACCGCTGAGGGCTCTATGTCAGATACGCCGGATTGGTTTTGGGACGCCGTTGATACAAAAGCCGAGAAGGGTTTTGTCGAAGTGGAAGACAGCGATATCAATTTCCTGAAATGGAGTGACCCGGGAAATCCAGGTTTGTTGTTTATCCACGGCCATAATGCTCACGCTCACTGGTGGGATTTCATTGCGCCAGCTTATAAAGATGATTATCAGACCGTGGCCCAGGATCTTTCAGGCATGGGTGATAGTGATCATCGGGAAGAATATTCCGCTGATACCTACGCCAAAGAGATTGTTGCGGTCGCCGACAAGAACCAGATGCCGGAAAACACGACGCTCGTCGCCCACAGTTTTGGCGGCATGATGGCGCTTCGAGCTGTAGCGCAGAATCCATCCAGGTTCAAGGCTCTTATTCTGCTTGATTCCGGCGTAAAGCATCGCGACGATGAAAGAGGACCTGAAGTCGAGCGCTGGTCCAGGCCGAAAGTTTACCCGGACCTTGACCGGGCGAGATCACGATTTCGATTACAACCACCACAACAGTGCGCCAATGAGTACCTGGTTCAACACATCGCGCGAAATTCCATCGAGCACATAGATGAAGGATTTGTCTGGAAGTTCGATGAAGAACTCAGCAGCCGCATGAAAGCGACAGGAGACATCGCGCAGGACCTGCAATCGGTGACCTGCAAGATTGCGTTAATCTACGGCCAGAACAGCGCATCCTTCAGCGCGAAAAGCGCCGCTCATATGAAAGAACTACAACCTGCTCTCGAAGTCTACGAGCTTGCCGATGCTCAACACCATCTGTTCCTCGACCAGCCCGTGGCATTTATGGAGCGGCTGAGCTCGATTTTAGACAGCTGGAAGTGAGATTCGCGAGTTTTCGAATCTACTAATCACGAGATCGAGATGTGTAAAAAAAGGGAGCCTAAGCTCCCTTTTTCAATTGGTTTCCGCTATTCACCGGAGTGACAATGGGTTTCAACAGGATTCGAATAGTCCCGCGGCGCCCATGCCGCCACCGATACACATGCTCACGAGACCATACTTCTTCTCACGTCGTTTCAGTTCGCGAACTATATGGCCCGTCAGCCGGGAACCAGTCATACCGAAGGGATGGCCTATTGAAATCGAGCCACCGTTGACATTGTAAATCTCAGGATCAAATTCCAATGTATCGCGGCAGTATAGACACTGGGAAGCAAATGCCTCGTTCAGCTCCACCAGGTCGATATCACTGGTAGACAGTCCTGTTGCCTTGAGTAATTTGGGCACCGCAAACACGGGGCCAATACCCATTTCGTCAGGCTCGCAGCCAGCTACGGTCCAGCCGCGGAAATAGGCCATGGGTTCCAGATCGAGTTGTTCCGCGCGCTCGGCGCTCATTACCAGGGTCATTGAAGCGCCGTCTGATAACTGTGATGCGTTACCCGCAGTAACGGTTCCGTCTTCCTCAAATACTGGCTTCAAGCCGGAGAGACCCTCGAGTGTGGTGTCAGGCCGGTTACATTCATCGGCGACACATTCGCCGTCCACGATTTCTGTTTCCTTGGTCTCCTTGTTAATGACTACCTGGTATTTGGTTTTCATCGGCATGATTTCGTCGTTGAATATACCGCTTTGCTGGGCCGCAGCCGTCCGTTTTTGGCTCTCCAGTGAAAACTCATCCTGGTACTCGCGAGTAAGGTTGGAGCGTCTGGCAACGACCTCTGCTGTGTTGCCCATGGCCATGAAAATATCCGGGGCCCGCTCTTCAATCGTTGGATGCTTGTCTGATTTACCCGGTTGTTGACGAGTACCTGCTGAAATAGATTCAACGCCGCCTGCAATCATGATTTCAGAACAACCGCTTGCGATCTGGTTAGCTGCGAATGCAATTGAGTTGAGGCCAGAAGAGCAGGCCCGGCTGATGGTTGAACCGGCGACGGTCACTGGAAGTTTGGAAAGGATGACCGCCAGTCGAGCCAGGTTTCCACCTTGTTCGCCGCTCTGGCTTGCGGCGCCGACGATGACATCTTCGACTTCTGCAGGATCCATCTTTGGATTTCGCTCTAGCAACGCGTCGATGCAATGTGCAACCATGTCGTCAGGACGAGTTAAGTTAAATGTACCCCGGAACGACTTGGCCAGTCCGGTCCTTACACTATCTACCACCACTACGTCGCGCATTCTAACTCTCCATTAAATTTGTAAATCCAAAAAGGAGGGCTATTTTGCACCCTTTGGATTGTTATATACAAGTGTGGCTCCCGAATTTTCAATGCTTATGCTTATGGCTGATAACGACTCATAATCCCGTGGCGCTTTGGGGCATTACAGATTCTCCAGGCTGCTGTAGAGGTGTGCGGCACTTTCCTGAAGGCCGCCAGGTCGGTTTCTGGCAAGCCAGAGATTTTCATGACTGCTAATAATACCGGTCAGATTGCGGCGCAGTTGTTTGTGTGAGATCCGAGCGCCGCGGAAGGCCTGCAAGCGATGAATTCCGTGGGTCGCCATATCGATTGCATTTGATAGTTCACCTCGCAGCAGCTGACCGTCCAAGCCAGGTTGAATTAACTTCACCCTGGAGCGGAAATCTGCCAGGGCGGACTCGCATTGTTTGAGCTGCCGGTCCGGAATAGGTTGTGTGACGGCAGGCTCTTGCTCCATATCCCAGAATAGCAGCCGATTGAAGATAGTGGCGTTACGAATTTTTGATGGAGCAAGCTCCAACACCCGTCCTAGTTCAACCAGGAGGGAGGAGGTTATCCCCGTGGCGTCCCTGAAAAAGATTGAATTGAGTCCATCTTCAATATCCAGCTTTCTGCTCCCGCTGTAATTCCAACTCTGGCAAGCGCCGATTAAGAATCCGGGATAGCTGAAGGGTAAATACTGATGGTGCCCATGATCTCCCCAATCAGTGATCAAATAACCGTCTGCACCAAAATTAAGACCATTGCGAGCGGCGTTGGCGAGATTCTTGGTTGCGTTGGATAACCTGCCAATGATCGAATTCCAGCTTGACGTTCCAGGGCAGACGTAAAAAGGGATTTTTTGTACCGCCATTTGCTCACACTCCCTGTTGAAAGGGTGGTTGCCCTCATATCCCCAGTTAAGGGCAACAAGATCCCGGGACAGTCGTTTCAGTGAACCTGGTTGTTTCAGTACGATGTCGCTCCAGAACATCATCTGTCGTCCTCTGCTGTCTACCAGCTTTTTAACTTTGGCCATGAAGTCTATGTAGACATTTGTAGTGCCCAGTTTGTCGCACTTTTTCCTGCTCCAGCCCCAGCCCAACTCCCACGGCTCATCGCCACCCACGTTGAAGTAGGTGCTGTCAAATAGTGGCAGGTATTCATCGTAAAGTTCTCGTAGCAGGTTTAGGCTCTGTCGGTTCGGCTTGAGTGTGCTGCCGCACTCCGTTCGCTGATTTGAGAAAGGATGAATAAAGCCTTCTGGACATTCGGCGTGATGATGATATTCCGGGAATCGTAACCAGCGTTCAAAATGACCGAACGAATTCAGGTTTGGAACCAGTTCTATGAAACGGGCGTTGCAGTAGTCCTTCAATTCGAGTATTTCCTTGGCTGTCATCGGTGATGAATCAGCCCAAATCAGAGGATGGTTAACAAATTCAAAAGTATGCTCAGTATAGAGTTGTAACTGATTGATTTTCATCCGGGAAAACTGGTCTATCAATTGACGCAGGGTTTTCATGGATGGCACCTTGCAACGGCTGATATCCAGCATCACGCCACGATGTTCAAAATCGGGCACGTCCTGGATCACAAAATAGGGAACGGATGTGTGAACCTGTTCAAGGATCTGCTTCAAGGTCACCAGGCCGTAGTAAATCCCGGATTCGCTTTTTGCACAAAGCAAAAAGCCATCCTGGTTCGATCTAAGTTCGTAGCTCTCTGCGACGCTGGGTCCGGAAGTTGGATCGATGGACAGTAATACCTGGCTGGGTTCTGGGTCACCGAAAGTAAGGCTTGAGCTGGTTGTTGTATTGTTAGAAAAGCGTCGGATCGCATCTGTTAGGTATTCAGAGCCCGGCTGCAAGAGCCTGATGTACTTCCTGTTTGTCAGGTCGAGATTAGCTGATGCCGTTCGTATCTTCTTGGGTGGAGGAAATAGGTTAAAAATCATCGCCATTGCAATTCAGAATTGAATTCTGACGGCATTAAGACATAATTCGTGTCAGATTCGTACCTTCTTTTACCGCGTAGGAGAGTTGTAGATGCCTTCTTATATCCTGGCGATAGACCAGGGAACCACCAGTTCCCGCGCAATCATGTTTAATGATTCCAGTGAAATCCTCGGCGTGGCACAAGAAGAGTTCACTCAGTATTTTCCGCAGGATGGCTGGGTAGAACATGACGTGGAAGAAATATGGAGCACGACGATAAATGTGGTCAAGGAAGTCATTGCCTCGACTGGAATACCCCCCGGTGAAATCGCGGCTATCGGTATTACAAACCAACGCGAAACTACTGTGCTCTGGGATAAGACTACGGGCAAAGCAATTCACAAGGCCATCGTCTGGCAGGACAGGCGTACGGCCGATTACTGCGACATGCTGAAGTCAGAAGGGTTGGAAAGTATGTTCACAGAGAAGACCGGATTGCTGTTGGATCCGTATTTCTCAGGTACGAAAGTCAAGTGGTTGCTGGACAATGTCGACGGCGCCAGGGAACAAGCTGTTTCCGGTGAGTTACTGTTTGGCACCATTGATACTTTCCTGCTGTGGAGATTAACCAGCGGCAAGTCACACAAGACAGATGCAACCAACGCGTCGAGGACACTCTTATTTAATATTCATGACCAGGAATGGGACAAGGATATTCTACAGAAACTGGATATTCCGGATTGCATTCTTCCTGAGGTGCGAGACTGCAGTTCTGACTTTGGAATTGCGGATGAATCCCTATTCGGAGCTGCTATTCCTATTACCGGGATGGCAGGAGACCAACAGGCGGCACTGGTGGGTCAGTGCTGTTTTTCTGAGGGAATGATAAAAAGCACCTATGGTACAGGTTGTTTTGTGATTATGAATACCGGCGACACCGCCGTTACCTCCAACCACAAGCTGTTGACTACAGTGGGATATCGGATTGATGGCAAAGTCACCTATGGTCTTGAGGGGAGCATCTTTATGGCAGGGGCTGCAGTGCAGTGGCTGCGTGATGGAATCAAACTAATCAAAGATGCAGCGGAAACCGAGAATATTGCCAATGCAAATCCTGATGCCCATGGTGTTTACCTGGTACCAGCATTCACCGGTTTAGGTGCACCCTACTGGGATGCCAATGCCCGGGGGGCGATCCTTGGCCTGACCAGGGATAGTGGCGTTGAAGATATAGTGACGGCTACGTTGCAGTCTGTTTGCTTTCAAACCCGGGACCTGTTGACCGCCATGGCCAACGATGGTATCGAACCGGACTTGATCCGCGTGGACGGGGGCATGGTTGCCAATGATTGGCTCACCCAGTGTTTATCGGATATATCGCGGGTCACAGTGGACCGACCACAGGTGATTGAAACCACAGCCCTTGGTGCCGCGTACCTGGCTGGGTTACAAGTCGGCCTGTTTGAATCTCTGGATGAATTGTCCCGGCAATGGCAAAGGGAAAGACGTTTTGAGCCACAAATGGACGAGGAGTTGAGTTCGCAGCTCTATTCCGGGTGGTTAGAAGCAGTTAAGCGAGTGCGAAGCTAGATTGACAAGCCTTTGATCTATATATAAATTTATACATTCGATGCGGCTTTGCATCAATTTCCCACATAACCATTACATTCACTTTACATCAAGGCACAACTCCATTTGTTCGACTAGTTACAATCCTGCCATCCTTTGGCGGCTGAAATAAAGACTGGCAGCAGGTCTCAGGGATATGGTTGTTAGCCTAGTGAAACCCAGTGCGCCTCCATGGAGATTATCGAATATCCTAAAGGTGAATATTCTGGTTGGCATGGAACGTTCGGACGAGGCGCTTTAGAGGCAAAACGCACCGGGCGCAACAAGATCGTTCTTGCCGACGTGTCTGAAGATTAGCATGTCGGCTTGGCAGGCTAGACTTTCCATGCAGTCTGTTATTATTATTAATCGATTTCCATTTTCTGACGAGTGTAATGGACAAACGTAGAAGTCCAAGATATGCCATCAGTTTGAATGCGCTGGTACACCCGACCGTGGGCAAGTCCTGGTTATGTACAATCCAGGACTATTGTGACGGTGGCATGCTACTGGTGGAGCAGGAAGGTGGCAGAAGTCGCAGGGGTATACCCGGGATTAGTCCAGGGGAGACAGTTGGCATTCACTTTAGCGTTCCTCTCGGAGGCACAGACCAGCATTTCCGTCTTGAAGGAAAAATTGTTCGGGTCATGGATAGTGGTGTCGGCATCAGTTTCGCACATGGAATGGCGGCAGATGCAATTGATGCGCTCACGCAATTATCAGAGAAGACGGGGACAAAATCAGCGCAGCCCAAACAAGAATCTGCAACTAATGCGTCGAGCACTGCCGCACAAAAACAAAAATCGGGGAAAAGTTCGGCAAAAAACCTTTCTCTGGAAAAGAAATCTCCTTTTTCGACTGGCGGTCTACAACCCTCTGATTCCAAAAAGATTGTCGCCGCAATTCGTAAAGGGGTTGCCAAAGTTCTGCCTGAGATGACTGGCGCAATATTTAAGTACATGGACGCCGAATTGCTGGAAATGGCGAAAGAAGCCAAATCCAATGCTGAACAAAGCGAATACTTTGCGGCCATGTCTAATCTTGAGAAAGCCAAGCAAACAGTCAGCCAGCAGTTTATGAATGATGTGCTGGACCAGATAGATAAACCGAGAGATCTGGAAACCCTTCTGGAAGAACGTAAAAAGGTGAGCGATGAAAGAAAGGAGGCGTCGGCGGTCAGCCGGGTGAAGTTGTCTCTGGTCAACACAGAAGAATTTGAAGACTGGCTTGCCGTGGCGAATATTATTTCACGTAGTGAACGCTCTTATGAGAAATACCTTCATGAATTGTTAGCCCGTATGGGGATGATAGTGGATTCCTGGGGTCACGCTGAAGCTAACCCGCTTGGTATTGCCGTGTTTTGTCACGCTTTCGACGATGCTATTCAAAAAATCAGCCTGCCAAAAGAAATTCGCCAAAAAGTCTATACCGGCTATGAAGCCAAAGCCATCCCGCTTTTTCAAAAGCTGTATATCGCCACTACGAAACTGTTGGAAGATACGGGGCTTTTTCCTGATTTGGATGAGGACTTTATTTCCCCAACCCGGGCAATTGGGGGAAAACCGGAAGCGAAGAAGGAAGAGGATGATGAAAAGCCTGAAGCTGTTGAAGAAGATGATGACTACGAAGATGAAGAAGAACTATCGGATCTTAAGGACGAACTACGCGAGGAACTGAAACGCAGGCGACGTCAGCGTTCTGCGAGAGGTTCTAGAAGTAGTCGCGTCAGCGAACGCCCCCGCCAGCGACCAAGAAAAGCTGATACGGGATCAGCCATCAGTAATCTCTATTCAACTGTGCGCGATCTTCTTGGCCCCGAAGAAGATCAATATGTGGATTATGAATTTGAAGATGAAGACTATGTTGAACTTGAAGAGATGCAGGGGCTTTTACAAACAATGCAACAAGAAGTTGGCAGAATCTCAGGTAAAAGGATACCGATAAGACAGAGAGTCCTTGATAACGTTGTTGTTGATGGCAGGCAAAGGCGTCTTGCACCAGAGGCACTGGAGCGGCTGGATGTAGTCGAAAGTCTGGTGGACAGCATCGAAGATGATCCGTTGTTGGCCCCTACTGCGAAGAACTGGGTTCGTCAGTTAGAACTGACGCTCGGCAAGGTGGCTACTCAACGTCAGGACTTTTTGAGTGAGGAAAATCCGCACAGGTCGCTCGAGGTCATTAACCAACTCGCCAACTTAGGCGGAGCGGAGTCGTCTGCTGTCCAGCGTAGAGTTGAAGAGATAGTCAGCGAGATTAACGAAAACTACGATTCTGATCCTGCAGTTTTCGATTCTGCGCTGGATCAGTTAAAGCCGCTCATGGAGCGTCAATCGCGCGCGTTCACAGGCAATGTACAGAGGACGGTAAAAGCCAGTGAGGGGCAGCAAACGTTAGTCAGTGCACAACGTGCTGTGGTTGATGAGATGGACCAACTTCTTTCTGGCCAGACGGTTCCTGAAGTGCTTATGAGACTGTTGATGCCAGGTTGGCGAAATTTGCTGGTTAATACGCATCTGCGCCAGGGCCAGGGTAGCACTGATTGGAAAAATCATGTGCATGTTTTGGATCAGGTGATGTCGCAGCTTGCTGGAGACGTCGATACTGGGAAACCTGACTATATTCCGCCAGAAGAACTTCTGGAACAGATTGATAGCGGGCTTGATTCGATTTCATTTGAGCCTGGTCAACGGACAACTCTGGTGAACAGCCTGAGAAAAATGTTAACCACAAAAGAAGGCACGGTAGCGTTGCCAATGGTTGACTTATCCGAAAAGTCAGTTGCTGAGACACTGGGTTTTGCGGATGTAACTAAACAAGAAGAAAAACGACGCGAGATCAGGGAAGAAAAGGAAAAAGATGTAACTTGGCAGCGATTTTATGAACGAGTACAACGTCTGCATGTCGGGGAATGGGTTGAATTTGCACAACCTGGTCCGGAACCGCAAATTGCCATTGTAGCGTGGGTTAGTGAAGACAACACGAAGATGGTTTTTGTTAATCGCCGGGGAGTTAAGACCCATGAGCTGATGGTAGAAGAATTGGCGACCATGTTGCTCGAAGAAACTGCAAAGATTCTTGAAGAATCGGAGATCCCTTTGACGGACAGGGCGTCACATCGCATGTTGCAAAACATGCACAACAAGTTGACCCATCAGGCAACTCACGACGAACTTACGGGGCTGGTAAACCGCAAAGAATTTGAACGCGAGCTAACGAGGGTTCTCGGTTTGGCAAAGCGAAAGAATATACATAATGTTGTAGCGTTTATGGACCTTGACCAATTCAAGGTCATCAATAACATAGGGGGGCATGACGCCGGTGACAGGTTACTGATAGATTTGAGCCAGGAGCTTTTAGATACGACATCGGACACCACTGTCCTGTCTCGGCTAGGTGGTGATGAATTCGGTGTTTTGCTTGAAGATTGTGGAAAAGAAGAGGGTATGGAAACCATCAAAAAGATCTGCGAATCTATTAAAGCGTTTCGGTTTGAGTGGGAAAAGGAAGTGTTTTCGTTAACCACCAGCTGCGGGGTCGTCAACGTGGATTCCGAAACGGATAGTGTTACTAATATCTTGAGGGGCGCAGACTCTGCTTGCTATGTAGCGAAAGAAGCTGGTCGTGATCGAATACAGGTTTATGAAACCGATGATTCTGAGATGGCACACCGCAAGGGGATCATGGAGTTTGTCTCACAAATTGATCAATCTCTTGAAAACAATCGATTTGAGCTCCATTGCCAGATGATTTCGCCTATTAACAAGAATGGCGGCGAACGAGTGCATTATGAGGTTCTGCTAACGGTATTGGATGAAAATGATAAACCACTGCCACCGCAGGATTTTATTGTTGCAGCGGAAACCTATAACCGCATGGGCGCGATTGATCGCTGGGTAATCAAGAATTCATTCAAGTTTATCGCCACCAACATCTTGCAATTAGACCACCTTGGTGCTTTCTCCATCAATGTTTCAGGCAATTCGCTGACGGAAGATGATTTTATGGAGTATGTACTCGAGCAATTTAATGAAACACGTTTACCCACATCGAAGATCTGTTTTGAAATTACTGAAACATCCGCCATCGGCAATCTCGACGAAGCCATCGAATTCATGGAGAAACTAAAAGTGATCGGCGTCAAGTTTTCGTTAGATGATTTTGGTACTGGTTTATCTTCTTACTCTTATCTGAGGAATTTGCCGGTTGACTACCTAAAGATTGATGGCATCTTTGTAAAAGACATCAAAACGAGTCCCAGCGATTATGCAGTGGTGAAATCTATCAACGAAATTGGTCACTTTATGGGCAAGAAAACCATCGCAGAGTTTGTCGAGGATGATGAAATTCTCGAGATCCTTCGCGAGATTGGAGTAGATTTCGCCCAGGGCTATGGCATAGGACGCAAGGTCCCTATCACGGAATTGTTAGCCTAACTTATCCTCGCACAGACGTGGTTTATCCACTATTCCATGCACTCGTATTATTGTCTTGATTTGAGATTGATCGGATCACCGTGCCGGGTGTCTCCTTGCCGCACCGGCGTGAACCCCGTCCATGGGGCCTGACCCTCGGCCGTCCTGACCTCGAGTCTGCTGCAAGGAGACACCCGGCACGGCGACCCTGGATACCAGAGAGCGATACTTAGTTCGAATCCATTCTTGACAGGGGCCATTTAGTTTTCTTCGACTAACGAGCAAATGATGTCGCAGATCTGATCTGCTTCTTCGTCTGAAATGATGAGAGGTGGCAGGAGCCTGATTACGTTTTCAGAGGTGACGTTGATTAAAAGACCCCGGGATAATGCTTTGCCAACCAGTTCGGTGCAATTGCTATCCAGTTCAATTCCCAGCATCAAACCCTTACCTCGAATATCTTTTACGTTATTGCGTCCACCCAGACGGTTCCTGAAATTTTCCTGCATGCGATCGCCGAGTTCGCGGGCACGATCAGCTATGTTGTTGTTTTTGATTTCATTGACCACGGTTAGGCCAACTGAGCAGGCCAGCGGATTGCCACCAAAGGTGGAGCCGTGATTTCCAGGTTTAAATATGTCAGCAGCCTCTCCTTTGGCGAGGCAGACTCCGATGGGAACGCCATTAGCCAGTCCTTTTGCGGTGGTAACCAGGTCAGGCAGGATTCCAGACTGCTGGTAACAGAAGTAAGTTCCGGTTCGGGCATTTCCCGACTGAACTTCATCAAGAATCAGGAACCACTCGTGATCGTCGCAGATTGCACGGAGGTTTTTGAGGTAGTCGTCATCAGGTACACGTATTCCAGCTTCACCCTGTATCGGTTCGACCATCACTGCAACAATATTATTACTGTGGGCTGCAATCTGTTTGACTGCATCAACATCATCAAACGGTACCCGCACAAATCCGTTGACCAGCGGCTCGAATCCGGCGTGTACTTTTCGGCTACCGGTAGCGGTTAAGGTGGCAAGGGTACGTCCATGGAACGAGGCATCAGTCACGATAATGGTTGGATCTTCAATGCCGCGATGTTTGCCATACAAGCGGGCAATTTTGATGGCGCATTCGTTTGCTTCAGCGCCCGAGTTACCGAAGAACATGTTGTCCATGCCCGAAACCTCGGCCAGCACCGCGGCCAGTTTTTCCTGCGCAGGGATGCGATACAAATTAGAAGTATGTAGTAATTGCGCACCCTGATCCGCCAGGGTCTTTGCCACATCAGGATTTGCATGTCCCAGGACGACAACACCCAAACCGGATAATGCATCCAGGTATCTGTTCCCCTGCTCATCAATTAGCCATGCACCTTCACCCTTTACGAAAGCAATATCTTGTCGGCCATAGGTATGCATTAACGGATCTTTCATTTATTTGCCCGGAGGAAAAAGGGAGCGATGATAAACCAGTTTGGTTAAACTCGGAAGTCAATTTGTGTCGCGTATTTATCAGAGATTTTTATGTCACCCATAGAACTCGCTATTTTTGTTAGCCGTGTTGAATCCATCTGCCAGGAGATGGGGGTTGTTTTACGCCAGGCTGCGTTTTCCCCTAATATTAAAGACCGCCTGGACTTTTCCTGTGCCTTGTTCGATGCGTCTGGAGAACTGTTTTCCCAGGCTGCACATATACCGGTTCACCTGGGAAGTATGGCTTATGCCATGCGAGATATTGTGACCGGTGTGGATTGGCAAGTCGGTGATATTCTTGCGCTAAACGATCCTTTTCTCGGTGGTACACATCTGCCTGATGTCACGCTTGTATCGCCATTTTTCATCGATGACGAGTTGTTGGGATTCATTGCTAATCGTGCCCACCACGCAAATATTGGTGCCAGCAGCCCTGGCTCTATGCCGATCTCCACAACCCTGGAAGAGGAAGGCATGATTATTCCACCCACCTTATTGGTTCAAGCCGGTAGTGTTGTTGTGAAAGAAATGGAGAAACTAGGCGGCCTGCAGGGAGCAGATGTGAGTGGAGATTTTGCTGCGCAAATGAGTGCCAACAGGGTTGGCGTTGACCGCCTGTCAAAACTGGTGAGAAAAATGGGCACCGGCAGGTTTGCAAATGGAATCAATGAAATCAACGCATATGGAGAGCGATTGGCTAAAGCAGGGCTCAAATCCATCCCCAAGGGTCGATATGTGTTTTCCGACCTGATGGATGACGATGGCTATGGCACACAAGACGTCAAAATCAATGTGACAATTGATATTGAAGACGACAGGATTAAAGTCGATTTCGAGGGAACCTCACCACAGGTAAAAGGCAATATTAATTGTCCCTTGTCCGTTGCCGCCGCAGCGGTATTTTATTGCTTCAGGTGTCTGCTCCCGGAAAATACCCCAGCTTGTGCCGGAGTGTTCAGATTTATCGACCTTCATGCCCCAGTCGGTTCATTGGTTAATGCGACGAGACCTGCCGCCACTGCAGCGGGAAATGTTGAAACTTCCATGCGAATTGTAGACGCAGTGTTGGGTGCTTTGTCAGCCGCGATTCCCGACAGAATTCCGGCCGCGAGCCAGGGAACAATGAACAATGTCGCGATGGGAAATCACAAGTCCAACCAGCCCTGGGATTACTATGAAACTATTGCTGGTGGTAGTGGTGCAAATGCAGGGAGTGCCGGAGCCTCGGCAGTACAATCCCATATGACCAACACCTTGAACACACCCATTGAAAGCCTTGAGATGCATTACCCGCTGCGTATTCGCAGTTATACCATTCGACGCGGATCGGGAGGGAAGGGGCGCTATCGAGGGGGCGACGGGCTGATTCGGGAGTTTGAATTTCTTGAACCTGCTGAAGTTACCCTGATAACGGAGCGCCGAAGACACGCACCCTGGCCACTGGATGGCGGTAATCATGGTGAAACCGGGAAGAACTCCCTGGATGGCAAGGCTTTGCCTGGTAAATGCCATATATATGTTAAGGCAGGACAGGTACTCAAGGTGGAAACACCGGGTGGTGGCGGATTTGGTAGATCGTTGTTTTGAACTGTTAGGGTTGAGCAAACTTCCTGGAAAAGCGTTAAAATTATCATTTCAACCTTCGAGCCAGAATAGGTAATAGTTAAATGGACATCATGGAAACAATCAAAGAGCAGATTGAGAGCAATCCGATTCTTATATATATGAAAGGATCTCCGGATCAACCCCAGTGCGGATTTTCGGCGCAGTCGACCCAGATACTGATGGCTTGCGGTGAAAGATTTTCCTTTATCGATATACTGGCGAATCCCGATATTCGTGAACATCTGCCAAAATATTCTGACTGGCCTACGTTTCCTCAGTTGTTTATCGACGGTGAACTTGTGGGAGGCTGTGACATCATCACGGAGATGTACCAGAGTGGTGAATTGCAGCCCATGATCACGGGAGCCGCCGAAAAAGTGGCAGCTGAATAACAAAATTGATAGTGAGGTAAAAGGTTTGCGACCATGAGGCGCGAAGGTAGTCTCGAAGCCCCGATACGGCACCCACTCGGTCAGGATAAGAAGAGTTTCTTTGATGAGGAACGACTGGGCAGAGAATTAGAGCGCGTATTCGAAATATGTTCGGGATGTCGGCGATGCTTCAGTCTTTGTGAGTCTTTTCCAACCTTGTTTGATCTTGTAGATGAATCAGAAACCAAGGATGTGGATGGTGTGGCCAGGGAAGACTTCGACAAGGTCATTGACCATTGTTTTCAATGTGACATGTGTTATCAGACCAGATGCCCCTATGTGCCTCCGCACGAGTGGAATGTCGATTTCCCGCATTTAATGCTCAGGGCGAAAGCCGTCAAATTCAAGAAACGGGAGAGTAGGTTTCGCGACAGATTGATAACTTCTACGGACCTAGTGGGAGTTTTTGTCAGCACTCCCGGGGTTGCTCAGTTAGCCAATACGTTCAACAAGATGAAGCCTTTCAGGAAGATGCTGGACACTGTGTTGCAGATTCATCCTGATGCCAGCTTGCCTCAATATCAAAGCCGTACCCTGATCAGGCGTACAAAAAAGCATATTCCTGCTGCTGTTAAGGTTAAGGAAACTGAACAGACTCGCGGTAAGGTGGCGCTATTTGCGACCTGTTATGGGAACTACAATGCGCCTGACCTGGGAAAAGATTTTGTTCAGGTTTTTGAACACAATGGAATCCCGGTAAAAATAATAAGGGATGCACGTTGTTGTGGTATGCCTAAATACGAACTGGGCGACCTCGACACAGTGGAAAAATTGAAAAGCTACAACATTCCTGTGCTAGCGAGGTTGATTGACGAAGGATACGATCTTGTTACCTTGATACCTTCCTGTACAGTGATGTTTAAACAGGAATTGCCTTTGATGTTTCCAGATGAGTCAAGGGTGAAGAAAGTGCAGCAGGCCATGTTTGACCCCTTTGAGTACCTGATGTTGAGGCACAAGGAGGGTTTATTGAAAACTGACTTTAAAAATTCTCTTGGAAAAATTGCCTACCAGGTAGCATGTCACCAGCGGGTGCAACATATTGGCATGAAAACCCGGGATGTTCTGCAGTTGGTTCCTGATACAGAGATTATACCCATTGAGAGGTGTTCCGGACACGACGGCACCTACACTTTCAAGTCAGAAAAACATGAAGCAGCGATGAAAATCCTCAAGCCAGTCGTCGACAAAGTGCAGCAAAGCGATGCTGCCTATTACACCAGTGACTGTGCGATGGCAGGAGCTCATATCGAGCACGGTTTGGCAGATGGCTCCAAAGCGGCCCATCCCCTCAGCCTGCTGAAATATGCCTATGGTTTGTAATTTTCCAGCTGTCGCCATTTATTGACGATGGTACAGAATATTTCTGCAGTCTTATCGCAATCGTAACGAGCGGAATGTGCTTCTTCGGACTCAAATTCAATGCCTGCGGCGGCGCAGGCACGGGCCAGAACTGTTTGACCGTAAGCGAGGCCGCACAAGGTGGCGGTATCAAATGAGGAGAACGGGTGGAAGGGATTGCGCTTGAGATTACAACGTTCGGCGGCAACATTGATGAAGCCCTGATCAAAGGACGCATTGTGGGCGACCATGATGGCACGGTTGCAGCCAGTGCGCTTGATCTCTGATCGTATGGCTTTGAATACCTCACTCAGAGCTTTCGATTCTGGAACTGCCATCCGCAGAGGGTTGAACGGATCAATCCCCGTAAATTCCAGGGAAGCTTGTTCAATATTTGCGCCTTTGAAAGGTTCTATGTTGTAGAAAAATCGTTCCCCCGGAACCAGTAGGCCGGAGTCATTCATCGTAATAATGGCGGCTGCAAATTCCAGCAACGCGTCCTTCTCATTATTAAAGCCACCCGTTTCCAGATCCACGGCCACGGGCAGGTAACCCCGGAATCGATGGGCAATGGGTAGTTTGTCTTCGCTCAATCCATTTCCTTAGTGGTGACCCGCCAACGAATTTGCTCACCGGTTCTAATCGGAACCAGTTCATCCGGTCCGAATGACAAGGTTACCGGCACATCCCAACTCTGTTCTGACAATGTAATTGTGTCTGAATTTCTAGGCAACTCATAAAAGTCCGACCCGTGGTGGCTTGCAAAAACTTCCAACTGGTCCAGTTTGTCAACCGAATCAAATGCTTCAGCATAGAGTTCGATCGCTGCGTGGGCTGTATAGCATCCAGCGGCGCAGCCACAAACATTTTCCTTGGCTGCGCGCGGGTGGGGAGCAGAATCGGTTCCAAGGAAAAACTTCCGGTTTCCAGACGTGGCAGCACTCAACAATGCTTGCTGATGTTCACTTCGCTTCAATACAGGAAGACAATAATAAATAGGTCTTATACTCCCAGCGAGAAGGTCGTTTCGATTAAACAGCAGATGGTGAGCGGTGATCGTTGCAGCAACTGAATCTGGCGCTTGCTGCACGAATTCCACCGCCTGTCTGGTGGTGATGTGTTCGAAAATGATTTTCAGTCCGGGGAAAGAATCTACAATGGGTTGTAACTGTTGCTCGATAAATACAGTTTCACGGTCAAAGATATCCACTTCATTGTCTGTAACCTCACCGTGAACAGCCAGAGGCATGCCGTGTTTTTGCATAGCTTCAAAAGTCGGGTACAGATTCTCAATCACTGCAACACCCGCCTCAGAGTTAGTGGTGGTGCCCGCCGGATAAAGCTTGAAGGCTTTGATAAATCCTGATTGATTCGCACGCACAACCGTATCTTCATTGGTCTCGTCCGTAAGATACAAGGTCATTAATGGTGAAAAACAGGAAGTGTCGGGTACTGACGAAACAATTCGGTCGCGATATTCTCGCGCCTGATCCACGTTGGAAACGGGCGGAACAAGGTTGGGCATAACGATTGCACGACCGAAATAGCGACTGATATCACGCACCGTTGCTGGCAGATAATCACCATCTCTTAAGTGAACGTGCCAATCGTCTGGACGGGTGATCGTCAAGGTACGCATGACGTGGATTGTAACATGGTGTCCTCTTCCTGCAGCGATACGTGCATATCCATGTAAGCTGCACACCCGTCCATGGGGCCTGACTTTCGGCCGCCGGAAGGGGCCGTACCCCCGGTCCTCGAGTCTGCTGCAAGGAGACACCCAACACGGCGATCCTGGATATCAGCCAGGCGCAAGCGATGGAGTTCGACTTGAAAAGGCTTTTGCATTGCAACCCCTTTTGACGAGTGGTCTGTGCCAGGTCAAACATGTACTATAGCGCCCTTTCATTTTGCGCTCTGGAGTCAAAGGACAGCTGAAGATGAGTGAAATCGACAAGGTTGTATTAGCCTATTCGGGTGGA
>JAPUGI010000259.1 GCA_027292925.1 Gammaproteobacteria bacterium | reverse complement strand
AGGCTCTATTTAAAAACCGCTGAAGGCTCTTCACGATGAAAGCACACGATGCAAGCTCATTATAAAAAGGCATTCACTCACCCTCTTTACTTTATTGCTTTTGGGTTCGGCAGCGGGTTGTCACCAAAAATGCCCGGTACTGTCGGGACGATCGCTGCCATTCCGATATATATAATTCTGGCCGGTTTTCATCCCTGGATTTATGCGGGGATTGTTGTAGCCTCACTCGTACTGGGTGTGCTGGCATGTGATTGGGTTGCGCGGGATATGGCGGATAAAGATCCGGCTGCCATCGTCTGGGACGAATTTGTCGGCCTTTGGATTGCGCTTTTCATGTTACCTGACGGATGGCACTGGTTGTTAGCTGGCTTTCTGCTTTTCCGGTTTTTCGATATTCTAAAACCCTGGCCCGTAAGCTTCCTCGATCGAGAATTGCAGGGTGGACTGGGAATAATGATGGACGATGTCGCAGCAGGTTTATATAGTCTGCTGGTGTTGCAGCTTACGGCTTACTTGATGAGAGTTATGCTATGACAAGCAGATCGGTGACAAGCAGATTAGTTTTGTTGATAACACTGTTGGTGTCACAATTTTCCGTGGCTGAACAATTGGATATTGAGGTGGTCGGGCTGTTTTCCGATGCTGCCGTGCTGCGAATTAATGGTAAACAGCTGCTCTTAAAAACCGGCGAGACATCTCCTGAAGGGGTTCTGCTTGTAAGCGCTAGCAGTAGTGACGCAACCATTGAATATCAAGGTAATCGCTCCACCATGCTCCTCAGCGACCGAATCAGCTCTGATTTTCAAAAACCTGGTGTGGTATCCGTATCAGTGCAAATAAACAGGCAGGGACAATACATTGCAATGGGTAGTATCAATGGTAGACCAGTGCGTTTTCTCATTGATACCGGCGCCAATATAATCGCAATGAACTCAAAGATGGCAAGGAACCTCGGGATTGATTTTTCCGGTGGGAAAAAAATCACAGCCACCACCGCGGGTGGCGCCATCAGGTCCTGGGAAGTCATCCTTGGTGCGGTTCAGGTGGGAGAAATCAAAGTCACTAATGTGCAGGGTGCAGTGCTTGAGGGCGAATTTCCAAAAGATATTCTGCTTGGCATGTCTTTTTTGAAAAGCGTCAAGATCCAGGAAAATGCAGGTCTTATGGTGCTGACCAGCCAATTTTAGCGGCAATACAAGTCAGGCTTTAGTCCTGATAAAATACATTCTCTTCATGACGTACAATAAGTGTCTACTCTGGAGCGGTAATGTCAGTCCAATATGTCGCATCGTGTCGACTACCCACACCATTCGGCGAGTTCGGCATGCATGGATTCGAAGACCCTGATACGGGTCAGGAGCATGTGGCACTCGTACTTGGAGATGTTTCCATTATCGAAAATGTGCTTTGCCGTGTCCATTCTGAATGTCTTACCGGGGACTGCCTGTTTAGCATTCGTTGTGACTGTGGCGCACAACTACGAACAGCAATGCAGCGAATTGCAGATGAAGGAAACGGAGTTATTTTGTATTTGCGACAAGAGGGAAGAGGCATTGGTCTGATTAATAAAGTGCGGGCTTATGAGTTGCAGGACCAGGGGGCGGATACGGTCGAGGCAAATGAGAGATTGGGATTCGATGCAGATCTGCGAGACTATACAATGTGCAAGAATATGTTTGCGCATCTGCAAATTACAAAAATTCGGTTGATGACTAATAATCCGGTAAAGGTGAATGCCTTGACCAAACTAGGCATTGAGATAGTCGAAAGAATTCCCTTGGAAACGGGGCAAAATGATCACAACGCGCATTATCTTGCTACCAAAGCAGGTAAATTAGGACACCTCTTTGGCACGGACTAGTCAGTGTCTGTTCTGAATCATCAGGTGCCCGAGACTCGATCATTTTCGGGAGAAGAGCTAACTGGATCTCACGGAATAATTTTTACCACTGTGTCAACGATGTCCAATCGAGTCTTGATAGACTGCAAGATTCCATCACTGTCCAATCCGCAAACTGCAAGCATTTTGTCAGGTTTGTCCTGATGAATGAAGTTATCGGGGGTGCCGAGGTTCAAAGTCGGTGTACTTAAGTCCGCGCGGGCAAGATATTCATTGATGGCAGAACCGGCACCGGCCATAACTGAGTTTTCTTCAACCGTTACCAGCAAATCATGATTGATTGCCATTTTTCTTATCATATCTTCATCTATCGGTTTGACGAAGCGCATGTCAACCAGGCTCGCATCAAGGCTATCTGCGACAATTGCCGCTGCATTGAGCACGGACCCGAACGACAGGATAGCTACATCTCGACCTTCGCGTATTAATTTCGCCTTGCCGATCTCGACCTGGGTGATCTCGCTGCCGGTCACCGCACCTGGTCCGGATCCCCTGGGATAACGGACAGCCGCAGGACCCTGGTGGAGATAGCCCGTAGTTAGCATTTGCCTCATTTCGTTCTCATCTGAAGGCACCATGACCAGTATATTTGGTATGCAACGTAGATAGCATAGGTCGAACACACCGGAATGAGTGGGACCATCTTCAAGCAACCCCGCCCTGTCGATGGCGAACAGAACATCAAGGTTTTGTATTGCAACATCATGGATTAGTTGATCGTACGCCCTTTGCAGGAAGGTGGAGTAGATAGCAACCACCGGTTTGACACCTTCGCAGGCAAAGCCTGCGGCCAGGGTCACTGCATGTTGCTCGGCGATGGCTACATCAAAGTAGCGATCCGGGAATCGTTCTGAAAATTTGATCAGATCGGAACCTTCCCTCATGGCGGGTGTGATAGCCACGAGTCTTGAATCCTGCTCTGCCATATCGCACAACCACTGGCCAAATATGTTTGAGTAGCTGGGTAGTTTCGGAGAAGTCGAAGCAGGGGTTTTCTCAATTTTTGACAGGGCGTGTGTTCCTACCGGCGAGTCCTCCGCAGGACCAAACCCTTTACCCTTCTGCGTCACTATATGCAGGAATTGTGGCCCCTTGAGATCCTTGATGTTCTGCAACGTATGGACGAGGGTCTTTATGTCGTGACCGTCGATCGGCCCCATGTAGTTCAATCCCAATTCATCAAAAAGCGTGCCAGGCACTACCATCCCTTTCATATGCTCTTCAGTTCTTTTCGCAAATTCCCAGGCATGGGGAATGCGACTGAGTATCTTCTTGCTGCCTTCACGCATGGTCAGGTAGAGGCGGCTGGAAAGTATTCGAGCAAAGTATTTTGCGAGACCACCGACGTTTTCCGAAATTGACATGGCATTGTCATTTAAGATAACGAGCAGGTTAGCGTCTGTATCTGTTACATGGTTCAAGGCTTCAAACGCGATACCGGCTGTCATCGCACCGTCACCAATGACGGCCACCGTCCGCCGTTCTTTATCTTGTAGTCGACCGGCAACTGCCATACCCAGGGCTGCACTGATGGAGGTCGATGAATGGCCTACGCCAAATGTGTCATATTCACTTTCTTTCCTGACCGGGAAAGGCGCAATGCCATCTGGTTTGCGCAGGCTGTGCATCTGTTCGCGCCGACCCGTCAGTATTTTGTGGGGGTAGGCCTGGTGGCCAACATCCCAGACGAGTTTGTCTACCGGTGTATCGAAAACGTAATGCAAAGCAATGGTTAGCTCAACAACTCCCAAACCAGCGCCGAAATGACCACCAGTCTGACCTACTGTAAATAGCAGAAATTGGCGTAGTTCGGTAGCAAGAGTTTCAAGTTCATCTTCCTCCAGCTTTCTGAGATCTGCGGGAAGGTTCACCGAATCAAGCAGCGGTGTTGCAGGTCTGTCAGTAGGGATCTGGTCAAGCATCGAAATTGTGGCTCTTTCTTGAGTTTTGTGCCTTGCGGAAGCGAGATTCTACACTATTTAGGTCGTTTGAACGCCACGGTCGGCTGCATCAGGGCTAGTGGTTCCGATTGATAATAAATCTGGCTATATCATTCAAGGGTTTGGCGTTGCTGCCAAGTGGTTCCAGCGCAGCGGTGGCTTCGACTAACAACTGACTAAGCTTACAGGTGGCTTCGTCAAGGCCGTACACGGAAACAAAAGTTGTTTTCTCGTTCCCGACATCTGAACCCACGGGTTTGCCGATGGCGTGCTCGTCTCCGGTTACATCAAGAATATCGTCCTTGATCTGGAATGCCAGACCCAGCGCAAGGCCAAATTTGAGCATTGCCTCTTTGACCTCCGAATCAGCGGCAGAGAGAATGGCGCCGAATTTCAAGCAAGTGCTGATGAGGTCGCCGGTTTTTCTGCGGTGCATATTTTCCAGGCTCAACGCATCAATTGACCTGTTTTCTGCGGTAAGGTCGATGATCTGGCCAGCCACCATGCCACTGGCTCCGACTGCTCCGGCTAAATCGCCGATAAGTGAGAGCCTGGTTTCTGCAGTCAGTTGAATGTCGTTGGCGAGAATTTCGAATGCCAGGGTTTGCAGTGCATCACCGGCGAGTATGGCTGTTGCCTCATCGAACTTGATGTGGCATGTGGGTTTACCACGCCGAAGGTCATCATTATCCATCGCCGGTAAGTCATCGTGGATGAGTGAATAAGCATGGATAAGTTCTATGGCACAGGCGGGTTTGTCTGCCAAGGCCAGATCAGTGCCGAGTGCCCTGCAGGAAAGGTACACCAGAATCGGCCGTATTCGTTTACCGCCGCTAAAGACCCCATAGCGCATCGCGTCGATAAGCGGGCTCGGTACATCAGTGTGGTTGAAGATTATTTCCAGTTGTTGGATGACCCTTTCCCTAAGAGACTCAAAATCATCAATCATCCTCAGGTACCGGAGTAAAAAGTTCTTCTTCCACGCCGTTGCTTTTCTCGATCAACAGCTTCACTTTTTGTTCTGCGGTCTTCAGGGCTTGTTGGCATTCACGAGTAAGTTTGATGCCTTCTTCAAAAGTTTTGAGTGATTCTTCAAGCGACAGGTTCCCACCTTCCATGCGTTCAACTAACGCTTCCAGTTTCGTGATGGATTCTTCAAAAGGAAAACTTTTCTTCGCAGCCATGATCTTTTCTTCAATCTGATGTGTTTACGATACTGTGGCGGATAGAACAGGTCAATCGAGACTTAGTCTTTCAGTGCCGGATGATTTAAGTGTGATAGTGAAAGTGTCAACCAGATTGGCTATGCTCCTTACCGTGAACTTGGATCCAGGTTTGTTTTGTAAAAAGGAGAAGTAATGAAATCAATTCTGCCAGTAGTCTTAACCCTGCTCATCGGTCATGGCCAGCGGAATAGTCGTGCTGGAATATCCCATATCCTTACTTTATTCATGTTTTTAGTTCATCCCTAAGATTCGAGTAGGCACAAAATCCCGAACATAACTGTTTATGTGAAGGAAAATCATTGGAAATAAAATCATTGCAGATGTGTAAACGCAAATATTGTCAGGAGCACTGGTAAACTGAGGCAAACAGATAAGTTGTCGTTGCACAAAAACCTGTAAAAAGTGTAGGGCGGGTTTATGAAGGTAAGATTCTTGAAAGGATTGATGGTCCTTATCATTTTTTCATGTGGCGTCAATGCTGATGAAAAATCGCCGGAACTCTCTCTGCAAGATCTACGGCCATTGATCGGTATTTGGCGTGGAACGGGAGAAGGCAAATGGGGAAGGTCTTCCGTTGAGCGTGATTTCAAGATAATACTTGATAACAACTTTCTTGAAAATCATGGACGTTCTGTTTATCCGAGACAGGAAAAGAACAGGAAAGGTGAAATTCACGAAACTCATGATATCTTTAGCTATGATACACGGCGACAAACTCTCGTTCTAAGACAATTCGATAATGAGGGTTATGCGACAACCTACTATGCCGATCGCTCGATTGGTTCGCCTAAGAAAGTGGTCTTCGTTGCGGAACAGATGGAGAACCTACCGGATAACTGGCGCGCGAGGCTGACTTTCCATATCATCGATGACACGGAATATTGGGAATCGTTTGAGTTGGATACAGCAAAGGGGGAGTATCAGTTGTATCTGACCAACACTTTTTACCGCGCCCGCGACCCGAATACCAACTAACCTATGCTTGCTCCTACTGACATGAACCATAATCCCGTTTTTAAGCAAAGGATGTGTAATCGCGACTGCCGAATGCCGGACCGATTGTGTTTAACACTTCTGTAGAGCTACCGCTCTGGTTCGCCCTTGGCCTTGCAGCAGGGTGTATCTACGCTATTGTAATGAGCGTCCTGATGCCCGGCGTCAGATGGTTTTTCAGACGACGGCTGAATCGTGCCATAGAAAAGCTCAACCAGCGATTGCAGATACAGATTCGTCCCTTCCAGCGCACAAAACGCCAGGTTCTGATTGATAGATTGATCTACGATCCCAGGGTTATCGAAGAAATTGAAGCCCAGGCAACGAGCAAAGGTATGTCCCGAGAGCTGCTTCAGGCTCGAGTCTATAACTATGCCCGGGAAATCGTTCCTGCGTTCAATGCGCTGGTTTATTTCCGCGTCGGCTACTGGCTGGCAAGGAAAGTCTCGCGGTTTATTTATCGGGTCAAGGTCAGTGCTGCTGATTCCGAACAGCTGGAGGCGATAGACGTCGAAGCGACCGTTGTTTTTGTCATGAACCATCGCAGTAACATGGATTACTTGCTGGTGACCTACCTGGCGGCCAATCAGGTTAGTTTGTCTTATGCAGTGGGCGAATGGGCCCGGGTGTTTCCACTGCGGCCGCTGATCAAGGCGCTGGGGGGTTTTTTCGTGCGCAGGAACTCCAACGACCCTCTGTATCGAAAAGTTCTGGAACGTTATGTCCACATGTCAACCCGTGAGGGCGTTTGCCAGGCAGTCTATCTGGAAGGCAGGCTTACTCGCGATGGAAATATTGGTCCACCGAAACTTGGATTTCTTGACTACATGCTTCGTGATTGGGACGTCATTACCGATCGAGATATTGTCTTTGTGCCAGTAGGCATCAACTATGACCATGTGCTGGAAGATTTGAATATGCTTAGCACGTTGAATTCAGAGCGAAAGGGAAAAGGAACATGGCAGTACAGTAAGGACGTTTTCAGTTTTCTTAGGGCGAATCTTTTTGCATCTCCTGAAGAGAAACTGCGACGCCATGGTTATGCCAGCGTAAACTTTGGTATCCCGATATCGGCACGGGAATTCAGCACTAAACATGATGTTGATTTTAGGCACGTGGATAAATCGACTCGCTTCATCTATGTTGAAAAACTTGCTAAAGAGTTAGTGATGGCAATCCAGTATGTGATCCCGGTGCTGCCGGTGGCGCTGATCACTACCGTATTCGAAGAGAATCCGGGCAAGAACTTCCGCTCAATTGACATCATCGAAAAAGTGAATCAATTGATTGACCGGTTGATGGCAAACGGTTCCGCCATGCGCGAGGATGAAAAACCCAAGCAAAGTACTATCTCGCAGAGTCTTAGCCTTCTGTCTAACCGCGGAGTTCTGGTAGAAGAAGCCGATCGCTTCCATTATAACGATGAGTCGCGGCCGTTGATCAGCTACTACGCCAACTCCATTAGGCACTGGGTTTCGAAAGAGTGAGCTTTAGGGTTGATGTCAATTGCATACGTTGCCTGGAAAATCCGTTAGCGGGTCAATCCAAGTCCCGATAAGCAGGAAAACGGAAAAGCCCCAGAACCAGAAATATCAGACAGGCAGCGGATACTCCTACCGCCCACTGCGGGCCGAAAATATCGGCTAGGATACTGATTGGA
>JAPUGI010000258.1 GCA_027292925.1 Gammaproteobacteria bacterium | reverse complement strand
AACCGGGATCATCGAGTCGATACACTTGAGCCCTGTTTGCACTGGTTGACTCACGTGTTGCCGGGCAATGACGCCAGGCGCAACTTTCTCAACCGCAGACGAGCTTGACGCATTCAGGGGACCCTTACCATCAATGGGAGTACCGAGAGCGTCTACCACCCTGCCAAGTAGTTCGGGTCCGGTAGGTACCTCCAGAATTCTGCCGGTACACCTGGCAATTTGGCCCTCTTTGAGAGACTTGTAATCGCCGAGTACCACTGCGCCAACAGAATCTCTCTCCAGGTTAAGGGCGAAGCCAAAAAGATTGTCGGGAAACTCGATCATTTCCTGGTTTTGAACATCAGCCAATCCATGAATACGGACGATACCGTCCGAGACACTGACGATCGTACCTTCGTTGCGAGCCTCAGAGGAGACGTCAAGCTTTTCGATTCGTTGCTTGATAATCTCGCTGATTTCGGAAGGATTCAGTTGTTGCATGTACCGTTCCTCGAGGAAATATTAAATATCCAGTTAAAAGTTTTCAAAATTCGTCTTTTCAATGTTAAAGCAGGGCATTGGATAACTTTTGTAACTTACCACGCACAGAATCATCGATAACCGTATCTTCAGCTTTGATTATCACCCCACCCAGCAAACTCGGGTCAACACTGGTTTCCAGGGTGATTTCCCGCTGTAGTTTTTTACGTAACGCTTCTGACAAGGCCTTCTCTTCACCATCGGTCACTTCAAAGGCGCTGGTAACTTCAACTTCCATTGTCTTCTCATGATTGGCCTTTAGAAGTTCAAACATCTCTGCAATGTTGGGTAGGAGTTCAATCCGGCTGTAGCCTGCGAGCACGGTGACAAAATTCTGTGCTTCGTCGGAGAGTTCATCTCCAAGCACCCCAATCAACAATTTGGCCTCTTCGACACCCGAAAGTAAGGGATCATCGAGCGCTTCCCGAACTATTTTTTCACTCGAGGCAACGGCAAGAAGTGCCAGCATTTTTGACCATGCTGTCAGTCCCTTGGCTTGACTGAGAGCATATGAAAATGCCGCCCTTGCATAAGGTCTGGCGATTGTTGCGAGTTCTGCTTCAGCCATCTTTATCCCTACAGCTCAGCCGATAACCGATTTAACATCTCGGTGTGAACAGCACGATCGATATTAACCTGCAGAATTTTCTCGGCACCATCGATGGCGAGTTCACCCACCCGCGAGCGCAGTTCTTCCCTGGCACGACTGATTTCTAGATCAATCTCTGCCTGCGCTCCATGAATAATCCGTTCAGCTTCTTCCTTGCCCTGGCCTTTTGCGTCTTCAACAATTTGGCTGGCCCGGTTTCTGGCCTGGGCTATCAGTTCAGCGGCCTGCTTCTTGGCTTCTTCAAGCTCAATAGCCACAGACTCGTTTGCCTGCTCTAATTGTTTTTCTGCGGCTGCAGCATTTTCCAGTCCCTGGGCTATCATCTTCTGGCGTTCACGCATTGCCTCAGTCAAATATGGCCATATGAACTTCATACAGAAGAGCACAAACATGACGAACGATATCAGTTGACCGAGCATCGTAAGGTTAATATTCACAGTTCACCCCAAATACTGTTGAAAAAGTGGGAGCCTAAACGGCAAAGATCAGGTACAGCGCAATACCCACTCCGATGATAGGTACTGCATCAACCAGCGCCAGGGCAATAAATAGTTGTGTCATCAACATGGGCTGCAGTTCTGGCTGCCTTGCTATGCCTTCCAGGTACTTGCCACCAAGCATCCCGATACCTATTCCACTACCGACGGCGCCGAGGCCCATCAATATGCCACCCGCGATATAGATAAGCGATTGTTCCATTACGTACTCCTGCTGTTAATCGTCTTGAACCCTAGTGTTCACCCGTATCATGGGCCTGCGTCAAATAGACAATAGTCAGGATCATGAATACGAATGCCTGTAAACAAATAATCAAAATGTGAAAGATCGCCCAGGGTAACGACAAAAGCCATTGTGCATAAAATGGCAGCAAGGCGATCAGGATAAAAATCATTTCCCCCGCATACAAATTGCCAAACAAACGCAATCCGTGTGACAGCGGATTGGCGATAAAAGATACAATTTCAAGGATCAGGTTGAACCAGTACATGCTCCAATGGGGGATGGGATGTGTTATGAACCCCGCACCAAACTTGATTGGACCCTTAATCTTGAAGTTGTAATAAATAACCAGGACAAATACACCGAACGACATTCCGAGAGTCGCATTAGGATCGGTGGTTGAAACAACCTTGAAATAGGGTACGCCCGCTAATTGCGCTGCATGAGGGATAAAGTCAACGGGCACAAGGTCCATCATGTTCATCAGGAATACCCAGATCAAAATCGTCAACGCCAAGGGACCAATAAGGGGGTTGGGTCTGGTACCGAAGACTTGCGTTACGTTGTTGTCTACAAACTCTACCGCTATCTCACAAATATTCTGCAAGTTACCCGGCACACCTGTGGTCGCTTTTCGAGCAGTCACGATAAAGATAAGTAAAAATAAGAATCCCAGCGTGAGGGACCAGAACATGGTGTCTACATTGATCGCCCAGAATCCCATTTCAGCGAGGTCTTCCCCGCCATGGGCAATTCCCCAGTGGCCATCTTCAAACCGGCCATAGGTGAGGTTAGTCAGGTGATGCTGAATATATTCATCAGATGTAAGCGTGTCGCCTGCCATTTTCCGTTTGTTGTCCTTATTTTACTTATCTCAACCGCTCTTATTTCCTGCCATCCTCCTGCGCAGGAGATTGGCTTCCATCACCGGTACTGCAACATAAACCAGCTGCAGACCAATAAACGCTCCGAAGAAAAACAGCACATCAAGCGTTTTTACCAGTGTAAAAGTGGCGATAAACAGCACTACGCTCAACACCAGCTTTGTCAACTCACTACGAATAACCGGACCTAATCCGGTTTCAGACTTTTCTAGCCGAACCCCTTTAGTAATTACCATCCTTGCCGCTATAAAGCCGGGAACGACACAAACAAGCCCACCGAGCAGAGTCGAATACGCAGCCGCCAACCCAAATATCAGGCACATCACGGCGGCAGAAACAGTCACAATAACCTGCACGACGATTATTCGATTGATCGGCGATTCAATGTTCAGAAATGGCCCAAAACGCACAGGAACAAAGCCTCTACCACCCGGTCTGTCGCGGCTGCTGAGTATAGAGACTAACGTTGGGTCGTTCAACTTGGCGACGCACTAATTTAACCCTTTCCGGTACCCCTAATCCAAATCGCCAAAACGTCCAAGAATCCCGTCTAGTTCATCGAGGCTATTGTAGGCGATCGTTAACTTTCCACTTCCTTTTGCGGTGTGCCGGATTGAAACTGATTGTCCCAGCTTCCGTGATAGCCTTTCTTCCAACCGCTGCGTGTCAGCATCCACTTTCTGTTTCACTTTTTTCGATCCTGTTGAATCTTCTGCCAGTAACTTCCTCACCAGTGCTTCCGCCTGTCGCACATTGAGTTGCCTGGCCGCTATTTCACTTGCAGCTGCCTCCTGGCGCATATCATCAAGGCTCAACAAGGCCCGTGCATGTCCCATTTCAATTTCTCCGGATGTTAGCAAGCGAACAACTCCCGGGCTCAGGTTCGCCAGGCGCAACATATTCGTTACCGCTGTTCGACTTTTCCCCACGGCCTCTGCTACCTGCTGGTGCGTGAGGTCGAATTCCTCGACCAGTCGCTGCAGCGCCAGGGATTCTTCCCAGGGATTCAAGTCTTCCCTCTGGATATTTTCAATCAGCGAAACAGCCACCGCAGATTGATCATCCAACTGTCTAATCACTGCCGGTATTTTTTCAAGCTCCGCCAGCTGAGCCGCTCGCCATCGCCGCTCACCCGCCACGATCTCGTAAAGGTCATCGCCTAGTGGCCGCAATACGATAGGTTGTATAATTCCCTGGGACTTAATCGAATTGGCAAATTCATTCAGTCTCCGCTCATCGAAACCCTTACGAGGTTGGTATTTTCCGGGCCTGATACATTCGATAGGTATCTCCTGCAGCAGTTGTTGCGACGTGTCGCCACTCGGCTTCGCTCTCGGTCCAAGAAGTGCATCAAGACCCCTGCCTAATCCTCTTTTTTTCGCCGCCATTTCAGGCTCCTTCAACACTCGTCTCAATTTTATGACGGCGTACGACCTCTCCCGCCAATGCCAGATAAGACCTGGCTCCTTTTGACTGTTTGTCATAATAAAGGATCGGTATGCCATAGCTCGGAGCTTCCGCGAGACGAACATTTCGCGGGATGACAGTCCTGTAAACCGTGTCACCGAAGTGGTCCAGCAGTTGGGCGGACACATCACCGGTTAAACTGTTTCTTGGGTCGTACATAGTCCGAATAATGCCTTCAATGTACAAATCCGGGTTTAGCTGTGAAGTAATTCTGCCAATGGTATCGATCAAAGCAGACAATCCTTCAAGCGCATAGTACTCACATTGCATTGGGATCACGACACCATCGGCGGCCACCAGGCCATTAACCGTCAATAGACTTAAAGAAGGCGGGCAATCAATGATGATGTAGTCGTACCCTTGCCTGATTTCATTGATGGCTTTCTTCAAGCAATGTTCTCTATCCGGCATGTCCAGTAATTCGATTTCAGCCCCGGTTAGCTCTGCGTTGGCTGCAAGCAAATGATAGCCCGCAGCCTCAGCATTAATCCTGGCCTGACCCACAGGCGATAAACCAACCATGACTTCATACACGGAGTTTTCCACATCATGCTTGTCTATACCGCTGCCTATGGTGGCATTCCCTTGTGGGTCAAGGTCTACCAGCAGCACTTCCCTTTTCATTGCCGCCAGGGACGCCGCCAGGTTGACGCTGGTGGTTGTTTTACCGACCCCACCCTTCTGGTTAGTCACTGCAAGCACAATACCCATCAGGTATTATTCCGATATTTAAGTTCCACCAGGCAACGGTCTGCATCGAGTAAAGGTACTGAAATAGGAATCACCTGGTGCACTTGTAACTTTGAGCTGGGCTCAGGCTCTGGGTCCTCATTGTATTTGCCTTTCATGGCGAGAACGTTACCTTGATTGCGGACCAGATGTGAGACCTTTTCTGCTATAACCGCCAGCGGGGCGAAGGCCCGGCAAAGAACATGGTCAAATTGCTGATCCCTGTATTGTTCTACCCTGCTCTGCACAACCGCCACGTTGCTCAATTCCAGTTCAATCGCTACCTGCGTCATGAAGCGTGTTTTTTTTCCGTTGGAGTCCAGCAGTATAAAGTTTTTGCCTGGATAGAGAATCGCCAGCGGAATACCCGGTAAGCCAGCACCACTACCTACATCAATGATTCTGGTCCCAGGCAGATAAGGGGCAATCGATAATGAATCCAGAAGGTGGTGCACCACCATATCCCCTGGACGCCGAATTGCGGTCAGGTTAAATATTTTATTCCACCTGGCAAGTTGCTCGATAAACGCGGCTGATTTTTCGGTCAATTCGTCATCTGTAGGGAATGAAAATTGGCTCAGCCCCGCCCGGATCAGGTCGACAATCTGCATCAAGCCGACTTAAGTGCCCTGGATATATCCCGCTTTTTGTGGAGAGTCTTTAAATAAACAAGTAATAGCGAGACCGCAGCGGGAGTGACTCCGGAGATTCGACCCGCCTGGCCAATTGTCGCTGGTCTTACCGCCTCCAGTTTCTGGCACACTTCATTGGATAAACCGCTGATAGAGCGGTATTCGATGACTTCTGGTATCTCCATTTCCTGCTGTGCAGCGACTCGATTTATTTCTTCCTGTTGTCTTGAGATATAACCCTCATATTTACAATCAATCTCGATTTGCTCATTTACTTCTGCATTTTCAAAATCCAGCTTAGCGGCCTGTATCAGCCTATTTACAGTGACATTTGGACGCCTCAGCAGTTCAATCAGGCTATATTCCCGGTTTATTTCCTGGCCCAGCACCGCTTCGATAGCGGCATCGCCCGGTTGCACGTAGGTGTCGTTCAATACCTGCCCACGGCGATGAATAGCATCGCGTTTCTCACAAAATCGCCGCCATCGTACTTCATCTATCAGCCCCAGCTTCCTCCCCTGCTCAGTCAACCGCCTATCGGCATTATCCTGGAGCAGTATCAACCGCTACTCGGCGCGACTGGTAAACATACGATAGGGCTCCTTTGTACCCATGGTAACCAGGTCATCCACCAGCACGCCGATATACGCCTCATTCCGTCGTGGACACCAGGCTTCATCACCACGGGCGGCCCTGGCGGCATTGATACCGGCGATCAGACCTTGTGCAGCCGCCTCTTCGTATCCTGTTGTACCGTTGATCTGCCCGGCGAAATACAAACCAGAGAGGTGCCGGGTTTCAAGCGAATTTTTCAAGTCCCTGGGTTCGAAGAAATCATACTCGATGGCGTAACCGGGTCTGGTGATATGAGCTGTTTCAAAACCCTTAATGCTACTCACGAATTCCTGCTGGACATCGAAAGGCAGGCTGGTGGAAATTCCATTGGGATAGAGTTCTGTGGTGTTTAAGCCCTCAGGTTCAATGAAAATCTGGTGTGACGACTTGTCTGCAAATCGCACTATCTTGTCTTCAATCGAAGGGCAGTAGCGTGGACCGACGCCATCAATTTCCCCTGTATATAAGGGAGAACGATCCAGGCCCGCCAGAATCAGGTCGTGGGTCTTGTTATTTGTGTGAGTGATAAAACAAGAAACTTGTTGAGGATGATCTTCCCTCGCTGACAGGTAGGACATCACTGGTCGAGGCTCATCACCAGATTGTTCCTCCAATCCTGAGAAATCAACAGTGTTGCCATCAATCCGTGGTGGGGTTCCTGTCTTCAGACGATTCACTGAAAACGGCAATTCCCTGAGGCGGTCTGCTAAGCGATTGGATGGCGCATCGCCTGCACGGCCGCCATGTTGCTTGTCCATTCCCACATGGATAATCCCACCCAGGAAAGTCCCGACAGTTAGCACAATGGTTGGTGCTGCCAGTTGCAGTCCCATATTGGTCACCACACCCGTGACCCGTTCATCCTGAACAACCAGATCGTCCACTGATTGTTGGAATATCTTCAGGTTCTGCTGATTTTCCAGCGCACTGCGAATATAAGCCCGATATAGCTGCCGATCTGCCTGTGCTCTCGTAGCTCTGACTGCAGGTCCTTTGCGCGCGTTAAGCACGCGAAAGTGAATTCCCGCATGATCAGCCGCTAAGGCCATCACACCCCCAAGCGCATCAATTTCCTTTACCAGGTGGCTCTTGCCAATTCCGCCTATGGCAGGGTTGCAAGACATTTGACCGAGAGTTTCAATATTCTGCGTTACCAACAGGGTATTGGCGCCACTGCGGGCAGCAGCAAGCGCGGCTTCGGTTCCGGCATGACCTCCACCGACGACGATAACATCAAATTTTGCTGCGCTACCCATGATTAACAATGCACCATTCGGGAGAAATAGATCTTTGTCATTTTACAGTAAAAATCGGGAACGCAAGTATACGACTGCGATCACTAATGTCCATGCAGGAAATTGAATATGATCGTTTGCGGGAATTGTCGAGAGTTGCGTGGTTTACCTATTTACCGATACAAAAACTGGAGAAAATCCTGCCAAGAAGATCATCGCTGGTAACGATACCCGTAATTTCACCAAGTGCCTGTTGGCATAACTTTAATTCTTCAGCCAGCAGTTCACCTGCGTTTTCAATTATCAGACGTTGCCGACCGGTTTCCACAGATCCCTTTGCTCGTGCCAGCGCGTCCAGATGGCGAGCTCTTGCGATAAAAGTTCCTTCCTCAACTACAACGTAACCGAGTGCCTGTTTAAGATGCTCCTTCAGGTAGCTCACTCCTTCTCCTGTCTTCGCTGAAACAGGGACCCAGTTGTCAGGGATATCGTCAACTTCTTTTCGCCAATCGGGGTAGAGGTCTATCTTGTTCAACACCACGGTTACAGGTATTTCAGACGGTACCTCTCCAAGTAATTCGTCAACCTTGCGTTTTATTTCTCCTTTGTTAGAAAAGCAATCAACAATCAGTAACACGCGGTCCGCGTTTTTAATTTCGTTTTGTGCGCGTCTGACGCCTTCAATTTCTATAACATCGCCAGCGGTTCGAAGCCCAGCCGTGTCAATTAACCGCAGAGGCAACCCGTCAAGGTGGATATAGTCATCAATAATATCCCTCGTCGTACCTGCAATCTCCGTTACAATAGACAAGTCCTTACCCGTGAGCATATTCATCAGGCTGGACTTACCAGCATTTGGACGGCCTGCAAGAACCAGGCTTACTCCTTCCCTCAACAGAGCACCTTGAGTCGCTCTCTTTGTTACCTCGTCAAATTCCGCAATAATGCTATCTAACATCCCTTTTACTTTTTCATCGCCAAGAAAGTCGATCTCTTCCTCAGGGAAATCAATGGCCGCCTCTACATACATTCGCAATAACGTTACTTTCTCGGTTAAGGCTTCAACCAGGCCTGAGAATTCACCTTCCAGTGATCGAACAGCGCTTTTAGCCGCCGTTCTACTAATACTATCTATCAGGTCTGCTATTGCCTCAGCCTGGGAAAGATCTATTTTGTTATTCAAGAAAGCTCGTTCTGTGAATTCCCCTGGCGCAGCAATCCTTGCTCCCAGCTGTACACATCTATCCAGCAACATTCCCATAACAACAGGTCCGCCATGACCATGCAGTTCAAGTACATGTTCTCCGGTAAAAGATGCAGGTTTTACAAAATAGATCACCAGGCCTTTATCTATGACCGAGTTATCTTCATCTAAGAAATTAGTAAAGGAAGCAAATCGTGGTTTTGGTAACGACCCTGTAATGGCGCGGCAGATAACCTTGACTTTATCCCCTGAAAGTCTAATTACACCAATTCCGCCTTTACCTGACGGTGTAGCCTGTGCTGCAATCGTGTCCTTGAAAACAGGAGGCTGATCACTCATCCCTATCCGCCTTTTTTGCTACCCTTTTCAATCTGGCGCGTTACAAACCACTGCTGCATTATTGAAAGTATATTGTTAACCAACCAATAGAGAACCAACCCGGAAGGGAACCAGAGGAAAAAAAATGTAAACATGATTGGCATCATTTTGAAAACCTTGGCCTGAACTGGATCTGGTGGCTCAGGTTGCAGCATTTGAGTAAGGTACATCGAAATACCCATCAAAATTGGTAAAACAAAATACGGATCCATGACTGACAGGTCATTAATCCATAAAGCAAAAGGCGCCTGCCGCAACTCAACGCTCTCCATTAACGTCCAATATAGTGCAAGAAATACGGGCATCTGTAACAAAATCGGAAAGCAGCCTCCTAACGGATTGGCACCTTCTCTTTTGTAAAGTTCCATCATGGCTTGTGAAAATTGCTGCTTGTCGTCACCGTGTTTTTCTTTTAAAAGAGCCATTTCAGGTTGCAACTTGCGCATCTTCGCCATGGACTTAAAGCTCGCTGCAGACAATGGAAACAGTAACACTTTCACAATGACGGTAAGAAGGATAATCGCCACACCCCAGTTATTAAAAAACCCGTGAATAACTGTTAGCAAATAAAACAACGGCTGTGCAAGCCACCACAGAAAACCGTAATCCACAGTGAGATTCAGGCCTTCAGCGATTTGTTCCAACCTGTATTGATCCTTTGGTCCAACGTAATACCGTGCGCCTATTTGCCTGGAAGAATTCGGTGGCACAGTCACTAGAGGGGTCGTGAAGCCGAGCAAATATATATCCTGATTAGCGAGTTTCCTAATCTGATATGACACATTTCCTTCCGTATTAGGTATCCATGCACTAACGAAATAGTGTTGTACCATTGCGATATAACCGCCTTCAATTTTCGCCTTATAGACCTCGTCAGCAATATCGTCGAAGCTCAGTTTTTTATATAGTTCATCATTGGTCCGAGTAGCAGCACCCACAAATGGCTTTAAGCCCATGCTATTTTCGTTTACGGCATGTGGATCCTGCCCATCCCTTTTTATTTGAGAGAAGAAGGCAATTTCTAATTCACTGTTAGATTGGTTTTCAATTAGATAACTAACATCAACTAGATAATCCCCCTTTCGAAACAAAAATTGTTTCGTTATATCAACACCCGATTTTATACGATGTGTTAGATTTACCTTCAGGAGCTCATCGCCATCAAGCTCATAGCGATTAAATTCAGAACTAAATAGTGGTCTGTTTCCTGACTTATCTATACCGTCAGGGCCTATAAGGCCACTCTGTGCAGCATACGAATTTCTTGGATCAACAAGGAGAAAAGGTACATCTGGTGTGTCTAATGCCGCTGGATATCTAGGCAAAGCAGCTCGAACAATATCGCCTCCCTGCAAGTCTATTGTAATATCCAGTACATCTGTTCTAACGACCAAGTGATGGCTCTTGGTTAATCTCTTGGGTACTTCAACCTTCACCTCTTGAAAATCAACCTGTGGTACAACATCCTCAATATCTTCAGGCGTCATCGCTTTTGGCAAATCATCCAATGTATCAGAAAGGTCTGAAATTTCGTTCACAGATGAGGACTCCACGGGCTCAATTTTACCGCTGTAATCTTGATTCCATGCAAGCACAAGTAGATATGAAGTAACTGCGAGTCCAATCAGGATTATTATTCTCTGAATATCCATTACTTCTCATGGCCTTCGCAAACATCACCCGGTACCAGATCGACTCCCCCTGGGTTTAACGGATGACACTTGCACAGGCGTTTAATCGTCAAGGTGGTTCCCTTGAGCGAACCATACCTTTCAATTGATTCCATAGCGTAATTCGAACAGCTAGGGTAAAACCGGCAAGTTTGCCCCAGGAAACCACTGAACGTAGCCTGGTAAAGCCAGATTAACTTGAGGAGAATAGTCTTCATGAAGCAATGCTACCCTGCTGGAGAGACTGTTTCGCTATTGATGCGAATGAATTTGATAAAATTTCGCTAAGTACCTGGTTGTGTTGCTCATTGGCTTTCGGTCGCATCAATACCACAAAGTCCAGGGACGCGTCGGAAGTTTTTCTGAAGACTTCCCTGATCAGTCTCTTGAATCTATTTCTTTCAACTGCATTCGGGATAATTCCTTTTCGAACAACCATACCCAGTCTGTTCTGCTTCACTTTGTTCCTGCGGGCGAGTAAAAGAAATTCCGGCTTGCTTGTCCGGTACTGGTTGCACTTGAAAACAGCATCAAATTCTTTGGAATTGTGTATTCTTTTTGAGGCGGGGAAACACTGGTCGGCCATAGGTCATGCCCGGTAAACGAAAAACTCAGGCTGAGAGAACTTTTCGACCTTTGGCTCTCCGTCTTTTGATCACAAGGCGACCGGCTTTGGTCGCCATTCTGGAGCGGAAACCATGCGTTCGTTTTCTTTTCAAAACACTAGGTTGGAAAGTTCTTTTCATTTACCTGTACCAGTCAGAATGGGTCGAAAAAGAGCGGCGATTCTAATGAAGAACCCTTTTACAGTCAATTAGACAATTCACTTCGTTCTAGAATTATCCTGGGTGAACGATCTTTAATAGTATATATATATATATACTTTATTATTGTTACTCTTATTAGGTATTGGTTTTCTGTGGATTAACCGAGTTTTCAGACCAATTTCAAGAGGTTAGGTTACCTATAAAGTTGGTAGCAAAATATGTATTTGCAGGGTATATATTGTGGTTAATCGGGGGAAGAAATAGCCTTTTATCCACAGCCGCAGGTTGTGTTGTAATACTACTATTTTTATACACAGGTTACTCACAGGTTAATAACCCCTTGTGGACATAAATTATTGAAAAATAAAAGGTTTTTTTGTAAATATTTTGTATTCAACACTTGGCTTGCAGAGGTCAAAGGGGTTAGTATTCCATGCTGAAAAAAGGAATATATCGACCGTGCAAAGCCTCTTTGCAAAATAAAACCTTGGCAAAGATTCCAGCATACAATAAGAAGATTACTCAGTGAGTGAGGTTTCTGTGGGGGCAAAAATTTGGCATAAATGCCTGCAAATTCTTGAAGATGAATTATCTTCACAACAATATAATACATGGATCAAACCACTTCAGATGGTTTCTGGTGGGACTGATGTCACGCTTCTCGCACCTAACAAGTATATTCGGGACCGGGTCAATGATCAGTTTTTGGCTAGGATAAGAGAGTTACTTGAGGAGAATGGGTCGTCCGACGTCAACCTGGAGATCGGTAGTAGAAATCGGGGTAGCTTAGCGAATACTGATCGACAAGATTCGTTGGTGAACAGCCTGTCGGCGAGGGAAAATTTTTACCCTCTGCTGGAGCTAAACAAGGATTTCACCTTCGATAATTTTGTGGAAGGTAGCTCAAATGAGATGGCACGGGCAGCGGCCATGCAGGTTTCAGAAAATATCGGAGGCGCTTCCTACAATCCACTATTGCTTTACGGCGGGGTTGGTCTGGGGAAAACACACCTCATGCACGCAGTTGGTAATTCAATCATAGAGCGGCATCCCAATCTCAAAGTAGCCTACATGTATTCACAGCGATTCATGGAAGACATGGTCAGGGCGATAGAACATGGCACAATGTCCGACTTCACCCACTACTATCGTTCGGTGGATGTACTACTCATGGATGATATTCAGTTTCTCGCCAAGGGTTCCAAGTCACAGGAAGAATTTTTCCATGTTTTCAATAGGTTACAGGAAGATAGCAGGCAAATCGTGTTGACATGCGATCGCTATCCAAAAGAGATCCAGGGGTTGGAGGAACGACTCGAAAGCCGGTTCGTGTGGGGTATGACAGCAGCCATTGAACCGCCGGAATTGGAAACCAGAGTAGCTATCCTGATGAAAAAGGCCGAACTGGAACAGGCGCTTCTTCCACATAACGCTGCTTTTTTCATCGCTGAAAGAGTCAGGTCCAATGTTCGCGAACTTGAAGGAGCATTGAAGCGAGTAATCGCAAATGCCAGGTTTACTGGCCGTGAAATCTCGATTGAACAGGTTCGTGAATCATTAAGGGACCTCATCGCGATCGCGGATAGACAAGTGGGGATTGATAATATCCAAAAGACCGTGGCGGACTACTATAAAATCAGGATTGGTGATCTGCACTCCAAGAAGCGAAACCGGTCTGTTGCCCGACCCCGTCAATTAGCTATGGCTCTAGCCAAAGAGTTGACCAATCACAGCTTGCCGGAGATTGGTGATTCTTTTGGCGGCAGGGACCATACAACAGTCATGCACGCCTGTCGAAAAATTGAGGAGCTGCGAGAAAGCAAGATAGAGATCAGTGAAGATTATCGTAATTTGTTGCGGTTGCTCACGACTTAGTAGCCCTGTTAGCCAATGAAGTTTTCCATTGATCGAGAAGCCTTGCTGGAACCGTTGCAGGTTGTATCAAATGTCGTAGAACGTAGGCAGACCTTGCCGATTCTTTCCAACCTGCTTGTCGTCGTTGAGGACAATACGTTAACTTTGACTGGCACGGACCAGGAGGTTGAGTTGAGCGCCCGAACCACTTCCCTGCGATGCGACGAAGCCGGAGAAATAACAGTACCTGCAAGAAAATTTCTTGATATTTGTCGGAGTTTGCCAGAAGCGGCCAGTATGGAATGCCAGCTTCAGGAGAACAGATTAACAATCAAAAGTGGCCGTTTTATTTCGCATTTAGCCACGTTGCCAGTAGTTGACTTTCCAAATGTTGAAATGGTTTCCAACGGATTTGCTTTTAAGCTGGCCGCCAACACGTTACAGCAATTGCTGGGAAAAACTAGTTTTGCTATGGCGCAACAGGATGTGCGCTACTTTTTTAATGGTGTGCTACTCGAAACGGAAGACAACCTGGTGAGATTTGTGGCTACTAATGGTCAGCGACTGGCAACCAGCTTCGTTGAAAATATTGAATCAGGGGTGGGCGCACAACAATTCATTGTGCCGAGAAAAGGAGTGAGCGAGCTCGCCCGGCTGCTGCCTGATAATTCTGACATGGATGTGGAGTTGAAATTTTCGAGCAACCATATGCAGGTAAATTGTGCGCAGGCGACATTGACTACAAAGTTAATCGACGCAACTTACCCAGACTATACCAGGGCGATCCCGGGAGGCGGAGGCAAGATCCTGGTGGGTGGACGCGTACAGATAAAGGAGGCGCTTCGCCGCACGGCGATCCTGTCAAATGAAATGTACCGGAATGTCAGGTTGACGCTTGAGCCGGGTAAACTGGGCATGCATGCCAATAACCCGCTCCAGGAAGAGGCGGAGGAATCGGTTTCTGTTGATTATGAAGGTGCATCATTGGAAATTGGATTCAACGTCAGTTATCTCATCGATGTCATGACGGTAATGCAAGGAGAGAGAGTGCGCATGGCATTTAGTGATGCGAATAGCGCCTGTTTATTGACTGACCCTGATGATATAAACTCGCGCTATGTCATCAGCCCGATGATGCTGTAGTTAGTTACCAAGGAACTAACCCGTTCGATGTCTAAATCTGGACAAGAATTAGTTGAAGCCTGTGTAAGTACTTACTTACTATGTAAGCGAGTATACATGGGACTATCGTTATGAAATTTTCAATTAATCGTGAAACTATATTGCGACCTTTACAGCAGGTTACCGGCGTTGTGGAGCGCAGACAGACCCTTCCTGTTCTGGCGAATGTCCTGATGCAGGTGACGGAAAACCAGCTGTCGATGACGGGGACAGATCTGGAAGTGGAACTCGTCGGCAGGGTGGATTTGACTGACGCCAGTCCCGGCGACATTACAGTCCCAGCTCGAAAGCTGATGGATATTTGTCGCGAGATCCCGGAAAAAGCTGATATTGAGTTTCAGCTCATCGATCAGAGACTTGAGATAAAATCCGGCAGATTTCGTTCCACACTCTCAACATTGCCAGCGGTGGACTTTCCTTCGGTCGATACTGCAGCAGTGGAAATGTCGTCGACCATAAACAGCAAGGCATTAAAAAAGCTGCTGGATAGCACTAGTTTTGCGATGGCACAGCAGGATGTCAGGTACTTCCTGAATGGCATGTTGATTGAGATTGGTAGTGATTATGTTAGATCTGTCGCCACAGATGGTCATCGCCTGGCGATGGCGAATCTCGATATTGAGGCAGAGAGTGATGAAATGCGGCAAGTCATAGTGCCAAGAAAAGGAATCCTGGAAATGCAGCGATTGTTGCATGAGTTAGATGGGGATGTGGAAATATCAATAGGCGCGAGCCATCTTTGTGCTTCATCTGGAGAATATACACTGACCACGAAGCTAGTGGATGGTCGATTCCCGGAGTATGAAAGAGTCATTCCAAAAAATGGTGACAAGATTATTCATGCAGACAGACTGGAATTGCGCCAGGCACTTAATCGTACCGCAATCCTTTCCAACGAGAAGTTCCGCGGCATTCGGGTGATTTTCAGCAGAGGCTCCATTCAATTGTCAGCCAACAACCCGGAGCAGGAGGAAGCAGAGGAGACTGTTTCCGTGGAGTATGATGGAGAGGAAATCGAAATCGGCTTTAACGTTAGTTATCTGCAGGATGTGTTGGGAGTGTTGGAGAGTGATCGGGTACGGATCACTGTTCACGATGGAAATAGCAGTGCTCTTCTCGAAGATCCTGAGAATGAGGATGCGGTCTATGTGGTTATGCCAATGAAGTTATGAGCCTGGCCCGGCTTGACATAGCGGGCATTAGAAACATTCGTCAGGCAACCCTGGAACTGAGCCCCGAGATCAACCTAATTTATGGCCGAAATGGCAGCGGCAAGACCAGCATACTGGAAAGTGTCTATATTCTCGGAGCGGCAAGATCGTACAGGAATATTAGCGTTGAACCGCTGATTTCAATGGACCAGGATGAGTGCCTTGTTAGGGGTGTTATCAATTCTGGCAATACACAGCATACGATCGCTGTGTTAAGAAAACGTGGCGGTGAGCGGGAAATCAGAGTTGATGGTGATGGTGTCAAGCGCGCCACGGATCTAGCCAACCTGTTTCCTACGTTAGTTGTGGGTCCGGAGGCGGTAAATGTATTGCTTGGCCCGCCAGCAATCAGGAGGCGGTTTCTGAATTGGGGACTGTTTCACGTGGAACCATCGTTTACCCAGATATGGGAAGATGCCAACCGTTGCCTACGGCAACGCAATGAATTGTTACGTCAGAATGCATCTGTGAATGAATTAGGAACATGGACCCGGGAACTGGTTCGACATTCCGAACAAATGGACAAATTAAGGGCGGTGTACGCACAGAATTATGAAAAGATCTTTCTTGAACGTTGTGAGCAATTAACAGAGCTGCAAGGAATTTCCTGTAGGTATTATCGGGGCTGGAGCCATGACAGCCCCCTACAGGAAATATATGAAAAAGATGAAGAAACTGATCGAAAAAGAGGGTTTACACAGAGAGGTTTTCAGCGAGCAGATGTTAGAATAAGAGTGGCCGGAGAGGACACAGTCAGCGCCTGTTCCCGTGGCGAACTCAAGGTAATTTCATGGACCATGATTATTAGTCAAGGTGCCATGTTGGGTGATGCAACGGCCAACAATCTAGTCTATCTAGTCGATGATCTTGGTTCGGAGCTAGACAGGCAGCATCACGAGCGGTTTTGTACTTACCTGATGTCAACAGGTAAGCAGATCCTGGCAACTGGCATTGAACGGGAGCGGCTGGTGGACTCCTGGGGTGGAAAGGACATTAAATTGTTTCACGTGGAACGAGGTTCGGTGGAACAGGAGGAAAGAATGAATGACGGACAATAAATCTTACGATTCCAGCAGTATTAAAGTACTTAGAGGGCTGGATGCAGTAAGAAAACGCCCCGGCATGTATATTGGTGACACGGATGACGGAACTGGCTTGCATCATATGGTGCAGGAGCTGGTGGACAACGCGATTGATGAGGCGTTGGAAGGCTACTGTTCCAATATCGAGGTGATCATACATCCAGATGAATCTGTTACTGTCACTGATGATGGGCGGGGAATACCCACTGATATCCACGAAGAAGAGGGTGTATCGGCAGCAGAGGTCATCATGACAGTGTTGCATGCTGGTGCTAAATTTGACGACAGCAATTACAAGGTATCAGGTGGATTGCACGGCGTAGGGGTGTCAGTTGTTAACGCACTGTCATCCGAGCTCTGGCTGACAATCTGGCGTGATGGCAAGGTATGGGAGCAGATCTACCACGATGGTTATGCTGAGGCGCCACTAAAGGCGGTAGGAGAAACCGATCAAACCGGTACGAAATGCCGATTCAAGCCATCCCCGGTAACGTTCACTAATATTGAATTTCACTACGATATACTGGCGAAACGCTTGCGCGAGTTATCTTTCCTAAATTCCGGTGTGACGATAGAGTTATCAGACGAACGGACAGGTAAATCTGAGAGATTTAGATACGAAGGAGGTCTGAAGACGTTTGTTGAGTACCTGAATCGTCACAAGACGGCATTAAACGGCATTTTCTATTTCCTGGCTGAACGAGAGGATGGGATTTCGGTAGAGGTTGCCTTGCAATGGAATGACTCCTATCAGGAAAACCTGTTTGCCTACACCAACAATATTCCACAGGCTGATGGTGGTACACACCTGCAGGGTTTCAGGGCCGCGTTAACACGCACCTTGAATAACTACATTGAAAAAGAAGGGTTGGTGAAAAAGTCCCAGATCAATACCACCGGGGACGATGCCAGGGAAGGGCTCACTGCGATTATTTCGGCCAAGATGCCAGAGCCTAAGTTTTCTTCACAAACCAAAGATAAACTAGTGTCTTCAGAGGTAAAACCGGCAGTAGAGCAGGAGATGGGGCGGCATTTTTCTGAATACCTGCTGGAGAATCCGCAGGAAGCCAAGGCAATCGTGCAAAAAATGATCGATGCAGCGAGAGCAAGGGAGGCAGCACGAAAAGCCCGCGAGATGACGCGGCGCAAAGGCGCTCTGGATGTAGCCGGGTTACCGGGCAAGTTGGCAGATTGTCAGGAGAAAGACCCGGCACAGTCCGAGATTTATCTGGTAGAGGGCGATTCCGCGGGTGGTTCAGCCAAACAGGGTCGCGACAGGAAATACCAGGCTATCCTTCCGCTGAAAGGAAAGATCCTTAATGTCGAAAAAGCAAGGTTTGACAAGATGTTGTCCTCAGCCGAGGTCGGCACACTGATAACGGCCCTGGGCTGTGGTATTGGTCGGGATGAATTTGACGCCGACAAACTGCGATACCACCGAATTATTATCATGACAGATGCTGATGTCGATGGTGCTCATATTAAAACCTTGCTACTGACGTTTTTCTTTCGCCATATGCCAGAGCTCATTGAACGGGGCCATGTGCTTATTGCCCAACCACCGCTGTACAAGGTTAAACGGGGTAAGGTGGAAAAATACATCAAGGATGAGAATGAGCTGACTGAATATATTCTGGAACTTGCTCTGGATGATGCTTGCCTCATTCCTTCACCTGACGCAACTCCGATAATGGGTGATGACTTGAGAGAGTTGGCAGTGTCCTACTATGATATCCAGGAGCATATGAAGCGCCTGGACAGGGTTTACCCGCTGGTCATCCTGGAGCAACTTATCTACCTGCCGAGGTTGAGCATGGTAGAACTAGCGAATGAATCCAGGGTTCGAGAGTGGTTGGATCTACTGGAAGCCAGGGTTCAGGACGAGAATTCCCAGCGCACTCAGTACCTGTTTGAAGTCAGCGAAGACCCGGAGCGGCATCTTTTTTATCCGTGTATCGCCGTGGTGAATCATGGCGTCCGCCGCGAATACGTATTCAATCGTGATTTTTTCTCTTCGAATGATTATCGTGAGTTCGCGGACTTTGGGGAGCGCATTAACAATGTCGTGTCTGAGAACGGGATGGTAAGAAAAGGAGATAAGTCTGTACCAGTCGATTCCTTGAAGTCTGCACTGGACTGGCTGCAGGCTGAAGGACTAAGGGGTCAGTCGAGGCAGCGATTCAAAGGGCTTGGTGAGATGAATCCTTCCCAACTGTGGGACACCACCATGAACCCGGCGTCAAGGACCATGCTTCGGGTTACTATCGAGGATGCCATTGCCGCCGACCAGGTATTTACCACGTTAATGGGTGACCAGGTGGAACCCAGGCGCCAGTTTATTGAGGAGAATGCGCTGGCAGTAGCCAATCTCGATATATAGCTAGCTCGGAGGAACTAGCCCCTTCCATTTCTGATTCTAGGAAAGAACTAACCCATTGATTTATAAAGATATTTCATCCTTGGCGAAAGCAAGAAGATTTTCAAAGATATGCTCCAGGTTGGGGCGGAGTTTACTGGTCTCGAGGCCGTTACCAGTAAGAACCAAAACAGGTTTGCAGCCGGCTGCTTCTGCTGCTCGAATATCCTTGAGCGAATCACCAACATAGGGTGCTTCGGCAATATCGATTCCTGCTTCTTCCGCGATCTTGTGCAACATACCAGGCGCTGGTTTGCGACATTTGCAATTGTCGTTTGGATGATGCGGGCAAAAATGTATTCCAGATAGTTTCCCACCTGCCTGTTCCACCTGTGCCAACATTTTTTCGTGTATTGCCTTGAGCTTGGATTCGGTGAGTTCGCCACGGGCGATCCCGGCCTGATTAGTTGCAATATAGATGCGGTATCCGTTCTGGTGCAGCAGGGCAATGGCTTCGAGGCTGCCGGGTAATGGTCGCCATTCATCCGGGTGCTTTATGTATTGAGTAGAATCCTGGTTGATGACACCATCGCGATCCAGGATAACGATGCGATTATTGACGTCTTGTGTTTCCATCTGTGTTATCCGTTCAATCAGGATTGCAACAGCGAAAAATCGGCAACCTCCAGGAAAATTAGCCTTAGCTCTGCCAGAGTAGCGAGGCGGTTGTTTTTCAGGTTTTCATCATCCGCCATCACCAAGACATCATCAAAATATCTGTCAACATGAGGCTGTAACTGTGCAAGTTGAAGGAACTTTTCTTCATAATCCAGGCGCCCCGCAGAAAATGCCTGCCGGGTAGATTTTACATGGTCGGCGAGGTTGTTCTCGGATGCTTCCTTGAAGAGTGATGGGTCTGGCGGTGGAAAAGAGGCTATGTCTGACTCCTTCAATATGTTGGCAACCCGTTTGTTGGCAGCAATAAGGTTTGCTGCTTGTTCATGCTGGCGGAAGTCCTGCATCGAACGGATTCTGTGGTCAGCTTCCAACAGATCAGAAATACCAGCCTGGCTGAGGCGCACCGCATTGAACACTTCCGCCTCGATGCCTTGCTCACCATACCAGTTGGCCAGCCGGTCAAGGATATAATCGAAAACAACGTTCGGGGATGTGGTGCGCGCATGCAAGTCCAGCGCTGTTTGCAAGCAAGAGCGTATATCAAGTGGCAACTCGTTTTCGATGCAAATACGAATAATGCCGAGAGTCTGGCGTCTTAATGCAAACGGGTCACGGGAACCTGATGGTGGTTGCCCTATGGCAAACAGCCCGACCAGGGTGTCCAGTTTATCCGCAAGCGCGACACAACTGGCTTCCTTATCGGATGGAAGTTCTCCGCCGGAATAGTTGGGCAAGTAGTGTTGGCGAATAGCGTTACAGACGATCTCAGTCTCCCCATCGCTAGCGGCATAGTAAGCACCCATAATGCCTTGTAAATCCGGGAATTCATTGACCATGTCAGAAACGAGATCAGCTTTACAAAGTAAACCGGCTCTGCCGCAGGCGGCCTGGTTGGCTTCAACCTTTACTGCAATGGATTCAGCCAGCTTTGAAATTCGCTCTGCCTTCTCAAAGAAAGTACCAAGTTCAGACTGGAATACGACTTTCTGCAAACGGGACAGTTTTTCATCCATGGTCGTAGCAGAATCTTTTTCGAAGAAGAATGCAGCATCTGCTAAACGTGGACGAATGACCCGCTCGTTTCCTGCTATTACCACATCGGGATTTTTACTAACCAGATTTGAAACAGCGATGAAGTTAGCAAGCAGCTTACCTTTATCGTTAGTCAGGTGGAAGTAGCGCTGATGTTTCTTCATGACAGAAATCAACGCTTCTTCCGGAACGGCAAGGAAGGAGGCTTCAAAACTACCGGACAATGCACAAGGTAATTCCACGAGTGCGGTGACTTCTTCCAACAGGGCCTCATCAATTTCTAGATTACCCTTTAAGAGAGAAGCCTTGTCATTCAGTTGTTTCCTAATTTGCTGCTGACGTTGCTCAAAGTCAGCCACGATCGACGCCTTCTCAAGTACAGCCAAATAATCATTTGCGGTTGGGATCTCACACTCGCCATCTGACATAAATCTGTGGCCCCTGCTGGTTCGGCCAGCGATCTTACCAAGGATAAAGGCAGGTATAATTTCGCTGCCATACAACAGCACCACCCAGTGGACTGGTCGAACGAATTCGAGTCGGCTGCTACCCCAGCGCATTTTTCTGTCTATGGCGAGATCAGCGATCGAATCGGAGATCAAACGTTCAATTTCCTCCTGTATAGATTTACCTTTCCTTGTTCCACGAAACACCAACCATTCACCCTTGTCAGATTTGAGTCTTTCCAAAGTCTTATGGTCGTCAACTCCGCAAGACCTGGCAAATCCGAGCAAGGCTTGTGTGGGATTTCCAGCGTCGTCGTAGGCTGCTTTTACCGACGGTCCTCTTTTCTCAATTTGCTGGTCGTCTTGTCTATCGGACAGTTTATCTATGACAACTGCCAGCCTTCGAGGTGTGGCAAAACTCCGGGTTTTGGCAAAGGTGAATCCGGCGCCGGTAAGTTGCTTTGAAAGATTTTGTTCCAGGTCCAGCATCAGCTGTTTTAATGACCTAGGTGGAAGTTCTTCGGTTCCGATTTCCAACAGGAGCTTGTCAGTTGGCATTGGCTAACTCCTGTAACACATGATCCCTTGCTCCTTCGTCGGCTAGCGGGAAACCGAGTTTTAAACGTGATTCGAAGTAGACTTTTGCCACCTCTGCCGCCAGTGTTCGAACTCTCAGTATATAACGCTGTCTTTCAGTGACAGAGATTGCATGCCGGGCATCCAGCAGGTTGAATACATGGGATGCCTTCATGACGTATTCGTAAGCGGGTAAGGATAAGTTGGCCTTCAGCAGGCGAATTGTTTCTGATTCAAAAAAATCAAAGTGGGAAAATAGTCCGTTCACATTTGATTCATCATAGTTATAGGTAGACATCTCTACCTCGTACTGCAGGTAGACGTCTGCGTAGGTCACCGCGTGGTTGTCGGTTTTTGTCCAAATAAGTTGCCTGAAGTCTTCAACGCCCTGCAGATAAAGGGCCAGCCTTTCAAGACCGTAGGTAATCTCTCCCATAACAGGAAAGCACTCCAGGCCACCGACTTGCTGGAAATAGGTAAACTGGGATATCTCCATTCCATCCAGCCAGACTTCCCAGCCGAGACCCCATGCTCCGAGGGTTGGCGACTCCCAGTTGTCTTCAACGAAACGGATGTCATGAACCTTAAGATCAACACCTAAATACCGCAGAGAGTCCAGATAGAGATCCTGGAAGTCGTGGGGAGAAGGTTTCATCACTACCTGGTACTGGTAGTAGTACTGATACCGATTCGGATTCTCTCCGTAGCGGCCGTCAGTCGGCCGCCGACAAGGTTGGACGTACGCGGCTTGCCAGTTTTCAGGACCGATGGCACGTAGGAATGTTGCAGGGTGGAAAGTCCCGGCACCGACTTCCATATCGTATGGTTGCATTAGGACGCAACCCCGATCGGACCAGAATTCCTGGAGTGCAAGGATCAGCTTCTGAAATGTGTCGACTGGGGTCATTAGTCCTCTTGCCTTGAGCCGATTTTACCCCGGCGCAAAAAGTGGTTGAGTATAACTGAGAGCCATTCTAGCTTTGTCCGATTGTCTTGCGCCACTGGTATCATGAACCCAATGGCTATGGATGATGATGGTATGAACAGTCAAGGTCGATGTGAATGGTGCCTGGGTGATGAACTTTATGAAAGCTACCACGATAAGGAGTGGGGCGTACCGATCTATGATGATGATAAGTTGTTTGAGTTCCTTATTCTGGAAGGAGCCCAGGCGGGTTTAAGCTGGATCACTGTCTTGCGCAAGCGAGAGAACTATCGTGAGGCAATGGATAATTTTGATGCAGAGAAAATAGCACGGTACGGTGTGAGGAAGAAACAACAGTTACTCAGAAACAGCGGAATTATCAGAAATCGCTTGAAGATTGATAGTGCAATTAGTAATGCAAAGGCGTTTCTGGAATTTCGAAACAAGGAGACGGGGTTTTCGGAATTTATCTGGTCCTTTGCCGGGAACAAGCCACAACAGAATCGATTCAAAATGCTAAGCGAGATTCCAGCAACTACACTGGAGTCGGAGAAAATGAGCAAGGCACTAAAAAAATTAGGTTTCAATTTTGTAGGTGGAACCATCTGCTATGCCTTCATGCAAGCAACCGGTATGGTCAATGACCACCTGGTTTCCTGTTTCCGATATACGGAATGTAAAGAAAAGGCACTTTAGCTTTATGTTAGGCCGGTTTGCACAGCTATTGTTGATAGTCCTAGCCCGATTTCCTCGGCGGCTATGTCAATTGCTCGGTCGCCTAGTGGGACTAATCAATTTCCTGGTCAAAACAAGGGCTTACCAGGTAACCCGGGCTAACCTGCGATTGTGTTTTCCTGATATGGCAGATGTTGATCGAGAAACCTTGGTGAAAGAAAGTTTACTGAGTACGGGCCAAACCCTGATGGAAACTCCGGCTGTTTGGCTCGCGAGCGAAAAAGTGCTGGAGAAATGGATTGCCAGAGTATCCGCAGATAACTTGTTGAATGAAGCGGTGGGTGAAGGTAAGGGCGTAATCGTGTTATTGCCGCATCTTGGCAACTGGGAATTATTTAATGTCTATTTTGCCAGTCGTGGAAAGATGACAGCTTTGTACCAACCACCACGTAAAGCCTATCTGCAAGAGACCATGAAAAAAATTCGAGGCCATTTTGGTAACGAACTTGTTGCGGCAAATGTAAAGGGAATAGCCAGGCTTTACCGCGTACTGGACAAAGGCGGTGTGGTGGTGATATTGCCAGATCAGGTACCAGCCACCGGACTGTATGTACCTTTTTTCGGAATCGAAGCCTTAACAGACAAACTGCTAAGTCGATTGGTGCGAAAAACCGATGCAAAGGTCGTTGCCGCTTGTGTTACCCGGTTGGAAGATGGGCGATTTGAAGTGGGGTTCAGGGCAGTCGATGGAGGTATCTACTCTTCCGATATTGAACGGTCGGTCCGTGCCGTCAATGCTACAGTGGAAAATTGTGTGCTTGAAGTTCCAGCGCAGTACCAATGGGAATACAAACGTTTTCGAGAACGTCCCAAGGGAGAAAAAAAGATCTATCGATTCAACAAGCCTGAAACCTTTCACTAGTTATTCCTACTATCCTAAAAAAAGTTCTTCGATAAGACGGATTTTTGTTTTTACCAGAACTATTTTTACCAGAATTATTTTTGCCAGAACATGGGACTAAAAAGCACCAGAATAGTGAAGATCTCAAGACGGCCAAGAACCATGGTGAAACAAAGCAGGAGTTTCGCGCTGTCGGTGATATCCGCATAGTGCAAGGATACATCACCCAGGCCCGGCCCAAGATTATTGATGGCAGCCCCGACAGCCGAAAACGCTGTGAGGAAATCCATTCCAGTTGCCATCATCGCCAGGTGCATGAAAAGAAAAACGATGACATAGATTGAAAAAAACCCCCAAATCGCTTCAATAACATTGGAAGGAACACGATGCTTATTTACCTTGATAGGGAAGACTGCATTGGGATGGATTAAGCGGTGAATTTCACGAATACCCTGCTTGGCGAGTAGCATAACTCGTATTACCTTCAAGCCCCCTCCAGTTGAACCTGCACAAGCTCCAATGAAAGCGCCAAAAAAGATCAGGTATGGCAAGATGCTGGGCCATTGGCTGAAATCAGCCGTGGTGAAACCAGTCGTGGTGAATATGGACACCACTTCAAATATCGCCAGCCGAAAAGCTGTAATTCCTTCAAAGGTAGCAAAGTATACCAGCCCTGCGAAAACGCTTGCAGTCGAAACCAGGAGAATAAGCAGATAGGAAATCACCTCGTCATCCTTAAAATAGAGAAGTATTGACCGGTCTTTTACAGCTAAGAAATGGAGACCAAAATTGATACCAGAAATCACCATAAAAACAATCGCGACCGATTCAATCATCGGAGAATTAAAATAGCCGATGCTCGCATCATGGGTAGAAAAACCGCCAATGGCCACCGTGGAAAAGCTGTGACAGATGGCGTCAAAAACATCCATTCCCGCTAACCAGTAAGCTATGGCGCAGATCGTGGTTAGGCTAAGATAAATTGACCATAGTGCGACGGCAGTTTGTTTTATCCTGGGAGTTAGCTTGCTGTCCTTAACAGGCCCGGGTGTTTCTGCGCGATAAAGCTGCATTCCTCCGATGCCCAGCATGGGAAGGATGGCGACGGCCAGTACGATGATACCCATACCCCCGAGCCACTGTAGCTGTTGTCGGTAAAACAGGATGGATTGAGGCAGGTCGTCCAGTTGTGTGATGACAGTAGCACCTGTGGTAGTCAATCCGGAAAAAGACTCAAACAATGCGTCCGGAACATCAAGTCCTATACCTTGAGGTTCGAGAAATGGGATGCTGCCAAAAATACCCAGAGCCAGATAGAAGAGAACCGTAACAAGAAATCCGTCTTTGATTCTCATTTCATCCTTGAATCGGCGGAAGGCCAGCCAAAGAACGAATCCACTGATAAACGTGTATGCGAAAGCATCAACGAAAATGTCGGCACTACCGTCAGCGAAAAACCACGACACTAGTAGAGGTGGCAGCATCGTCAAGCTGAACACCATTAATAGACTGCCCAGGATTCGAAAAGCAATTCTTAGATGCATGAGTTAAAAAAAGCCGAGTGGCGCCTGAAATAGTCTCTCGACTTCGCGAATTTTGCTCTTGTCGATCAGAAAAAGTATAAGGTGATCATCCGGCTTTACGATGATGTCGTGATGGGCAATAATGACATTATCCCCTCGAACGATAGCGCCGAAATTGGTGCCCGAGGGTAGTTTGATATCGCCCAATGATCTACCGATTACCTTTGAACTCGTTTCGTCCCCGTGGGCGATAGCCTCGATTGCTTCAGCGGCCCCGCGCCGCAATGCGTGGACCTTAACGATATCGCCTCGACGAATGTGAGTCAGGATAGAACCGAGAGTGGCTTGCTGGGGAGAAATGACAATATCGATATCATGTCCCTCAATCAGGTCAACATATGCAGGATTGTTAATCAATGTAATAACTTTTCTGGCACCGAGGCTTTTGGCTAACATTGAAGACATAATGTTGGCTTCATCGTCGTTGGTAACGGCACAAAATACATCCGTTTCCTCAATGTTTTCTTCCAGGAGCAACTCACGATCCGAGGCATTACCCGCAAGAACAATGGTTCGATGGAGAGATTCGGAAAGTTCATAACATCGTTGTTTGTTACGCTCTATGATTCGAACACCGTATTTGTGTTCAGCAGCTTTCGCCAGACCCTCTCCAATGTGACCACCTCCAGCGATAACGATTCGCTTGTTTGGGCGTTCCTTTCTTCGCAGTTCGTTCATCACTCTTTGAATGTCATTTGCTGCAGCAATGAAAAACACCTCGTCATCGGCTTCGATAACGGTGTTGCCTTCAGGAATGATCGGACGGTTCTTGCGGAAGATTGCAGCCACTCTCGTATCGACCATGGGCATGTGCTTTCTGATGTAGCGAAGTTCCTGGTCAACCAAAGGACCACCATAGTAAGCCAGGACACAAACCAGTTGAGCCTTGCCGTCTGCAAAGTCCATGACTTGAAGTGCCCCCGGGTTATCGATCAGACGCTTGATATCATGGGTGACGATCTCTTCAGGGTTAACAATGTGATCGACAGGCATCGCTTCATCCCTGAATATACCCTCTGCCAGATAGGCCATGGAACGAATGCGCGCGATTTTCGTTGGAGTATGAAATACTGTATGAGCAACTTGACAGGCGATCATATTGATTTCATCGCTAGCGGTAACGGCGATGAGCATATCGGCGTCTTCTGCTCCAGCTTGCCGCATGACATCGGGATGTGACGCCATTCCCCTTACCGTACGAATATCAAAACGATCCTGAAGGTCTCTAAGACGATCGCCATCGGTGTCAACAACCGTGATATCACTTGCTTCCTCGGTTAGACTCTGGGCAAGGCTACCTCCAACTCCTCCAGCGCCGAGAATAATGATTTTCATTCGCCAGGTCTCATCAAAGGGAGTTTGCGTAAATGGGCATAGTAGAAACCGTCATGGGCAGCTGAAGTCGGCAATAATTGATGGCCGATTTGCAGTTTGATACCTGCATCCACATTGATTGGTAACACTTCTACATCATCTCGAGAAAGTATGAAGCTGGAAACGATGTCCTCGTTTTCTTCAGGAAGCACGGAACAGGTTGAATACAAGAGCTCCCCTCCATGGTCCAGTAGTTGCCAGGCTGCTAAAATTAACCTGGATTGCATGGCGCACAGCTTATCAATATCTGAATTTTTACGCAGCAATTTAATATCAGGATGTCGGCGTATTATTCCCGTGGCAGAGCAAGGAGCATCGATCAGGATCTTGTCGAACTTGCGATTCCTGATGTCCACCAAATCCATGCAAGTTACTTCACATGACAGGCCAAGCCGTATAAGGTTTTCGTTGATCGCTTTCAGCCGAACTTGATCTTTGTCGTTAGCGACAAGTTTGATATCTGGATACATTTCGAGGAGGTGACAGGCTTTACCTCCTGGAGCAGCGCAGGCGTCAAGGACGTTTTCTTCTGCACAGGTTTTTAATAGGTATGCAGCCAACTGCGAAGCTTCATCCTGGATGCTAACCCACCCATCTTCAAATCCAGGAAGTCGATCGACTGGGCATGGTGATTCGAGTACAACTGACGAAGTGACAAGCGACCCGGCTCTAGCATCAACCTTATCGTCAGCCAGAAGTGTTAGGTAGTTTTCCCTCGTTGTTTTTAGTTCATTGATTCTGAGCACCATTGGGGGTTGTTCATTATTAGCGCGAAATATTTGACCAGCATCGTCGGGCCACGCGCGGCTGATTCTTGTCGTTAGCCATTCGGGGTGATTGGTTTGAATTTCAATACTTTCACCAGAGATATCATCAAGGTCGTTTCGTCGACGTATGTAATTACGAAGTACGGCATTGACGAGACTTTTTGACCAGGGTTTGCGCAAAGCCTTAGTTGAATCTACTACTGCATCAACGCTTGCGTGCTGGGGGCGTTTAAGTGTCCTTATACTGTAGATTCCGCAAAACAGCAGAAGCTTTAGATCCAGATGTTTGGATGGTAATGGCCGATCCAGGACACTGCTGCTCAGGTAGTCGAGTAGATAGTATTCTCGCAGCACTCCATAAGTAATCTGTTTAGCAAGTGGAGTTACTTCTTGAGAGAAGCTGCTCGCAAGGCTTTGTCCATTGCGGACTACCTTTAAAAGTGTGGAAACTGCCTGTTGATATTCACGCATGGTTTACGGCTAAGAGAAGCATATACCCGGTGACAGCAAATCACGCCTGGCGTTGAGAATATCCTGGCCATTTAAAATGGTCCCTTTGCCCAGTGGCAGTTGCAGCGCTGAAATAAGCAGAGACCCCTCGCCACAGGCCACTTCAATTCCATCCTTGGACAAACCTGTTATTTCGCCGGGTTGTCCAATATGTGTAGTTGAAGTTATACATCCTTGCCAGACTTTCACCCTTAGGTCCTTCAGAAACGAGAAAGCAACGGGATCGGGATTGAAAGCGTTGATTTGTCGTGAGATTTCCAGGCTTGATTTATGCCAGTTGATCCTGGCTTCTTCCTTATTTATCTTATTGGCGTATGTCATACCATCATCACTCTGAGGGGTGTTGGCACTGGTGTTCGTATCGATTTGGTGAATAGCCTTGAGTAATGCAGTCGGGCCAACTTCCGAGAGCCGGGCGCTGAGGCTTGAAGTGGTGTCATCTGTATGGATCGGAACCGACGCCTGAAGCAGGATGTCGCCCGTATCGAGACCCTCATCCATCTGCATGATGCATATTCCGGTTTCAGTATCCCCGGCCAGGATCGCACGCTGGATAGGTGCCGCACCTCTCCACCTTGGGAGTAGGGATGCGTGTACGTTGATGCAGCCATTTTTCGGGAGCTGCAATACGTCATTCCTGAGAATCTGCCCATATGCCACAACCACCATGAGGTCAGCGTTAAGATCGGCAATTTCATCGACTCTAAGCCGGTGCGGCTGTCGAACTTGTAACCCCAATTTCGATGCCAGCTGTTTGACCGGGCTTGCAACTGGTCTGCTACCCCGTTTGCCTGGCTTGTCAGGCCGGGTGATTACAGCTGCTATTTCATGATGGGAATCAGCAATAACGTGGAGGTGGTTTGCGGCAAAGTCAGGTGTACCGGCAAAAATGAGTTTCAAGCAATCAGGCCCGTTGTTTTTGCAGCTTTTGCAATTTCCTGCGAATCATCTGCCGCTTGGTGGCTGAGAGGTAATCCACGAACAGTTTGCCGTCGAGATGGTCCGTTTCATGTTGAATACAGACGGCCAGCTGGTCTTCAGCGTCGAAGGAAATCGCATTGCCATCGCGGTTTATGGCATCCACATGGATCCGGCTCGAGCGAATGACGGGTTCATAGAATCCAGGTACAGAAAGGCATCCCTCGGCAGTTTCGATTTCTCCTTCATGATCACTCAGGGTCGGGTTGATCAGAATCAGGGGTGAATCCTTGTTTTCGGAGATATCCAGGACCAACATGCGCTGGTGTACGTTAACCTGGGTTGCTGCCAGGCCGATACCAGGCGCCTCGTACATGGCTGCTAGCATTCGATCGATAAGCTTATTCAGCTTGCCGTCGACTTCCTTTACTGGCTTGGCGGTGGTTCGTAGACGAGGGTCTGGGAATTCCAAAATCTCTAATGGCACCATATGGTTTAGGCTAATACCTCTAGTAATAGTGCAACTTGTGCTGCTAAGATTATGATCAAATAGAAAATTCAGCTCACGGTGGTTTTGCAGGCGGGCTGATGTTCGGGTTCAAGTAACCTGCTATTGTACTCTATGAAGACGGGATTCGCCTTATGAAGAAAATTCTTCCGTCCCTGGCACTTGCCATGGCGGTCTTTATGGCAGCAATTCCGCTGTTTGCTGCTGAAGTTTTACGAGAAGATCATCCCGACCGATACCAGGTGAAAAAGGGCGATACGCTTTGGGACATTGCGTCAATGTTCCTGATTGACGCGTGGATGTGGCCAGAAATCTGGCACGTTAATCCGGACATTGAGAACCCACACCTGATCTATCCCGGAGATGAAATCATCCTCAAGTATGTTGGCGGCGAGCCCCGGTTGTCATTGCAACGTGGAGTGGAGTCGAGAACAGTTTCGTTGACTCCGGCGCAGCCTGTCCGATCTGGGGATCGGTTTGAAAAATTGGCACCGAGGATTCGAGTCTCACCGCTGGTTAGCGCCATCCCCGCGATTCCACTGGATGCAATAGCAAGTATGCTCACGACCGGTCGAATTGTTGAACAGGATACGTTGGCACTCGCACCACACATCCTTGCCGGTACTGCAGGCAGATTGATATTTGGTCCGGGTGATGAATTTTATGCCAGGGGCAATTGGGACAACGAAACTGTGGTTTACGGTATATTCCGGGGAGGCCGTGTGTACCAGGATCCTGATACCCGCGAGGTGTTGGGATATGAAGCGCGGGAAGTTGGCCTAGCCAGGGTTGTATCGAGCGATGATAATCTGCGGACATTCGTCCTGCTGAGTGTAAAAGAAGAAGTTCGAATTGGTGATCGGCTGATGCCGACGGAGGAAAGGCGAGTAGAATCGACTTTCTACCCGAAACCGCCTTCAGAACAAATTAACGGTGTCATCATGACGGTGCTTAGCGGCGTCACCCAGGTTGGCAGGAATGGCATCATCGTATTGAATCGAGGCACCCAACACGGACTTGATGTGGGTAATGTACTGGCGATTCACAAACGTGGTCCTGTCGCGAGAGACCGGTTTACGAGGGAACTGGTGCAACTACCGAGTGAACGAGCCGGTATCCTGATGGTGTTTCGAAGCTTCGATAAGATGTCCTATGGTCTGGTTTTGCAAACAGAAGAGCCCCTTCGGGTGGGAGATGTTGTCAGTAATCCCTGACCCTGTGAGAACTGTTTTAGATGATTCTGCTCATAAACCCTATCGCCAATAGAACGAGCAACAGGATAGCCAAAGCCACCCGAATACTTAGTGAAATAACGGTGCGCTCTGTCTTGCCACTGTCCCGCACAAGGAAATAGAGACCGCTACCCAGACTGACAAAAATGCCGAGCATCACAACAATAATAAGGAGATCGAACATTTAGTTCCGACGGGTGGCACGACTTTATAGAATCAAGGGCACAGGATGAGGTCAAGAACCGCCTAAGTCAAACTGACCCTCTAGCGAGCGGAAGCACGCAGCAGTCGTTTTAGATCGTAGAGTGCGCCAGGCCCTTCCTCGGTAGGAGGATACATCAAAACGACTACCCCCTGATGATCGACAATGAGTAATGCGCTATCGAGTTGCGGCTCATCGGTTGCATGACGCAATGCGTCGACAAGTTTGCCGTCTGCTGGCAGCAGCCAGCTTTGCCCACCGGGGACCAGCGCATTGTCGTCGGGACCGAGCAAAGCCAAGCTGACGCGGTGCATGTCGCGCCCCACGGCGATCTGGAGACGTTCAGCGATTTTCAACAATCCCTTACACGGTTCACTGCAGTCGGCGTTGCGTAACACAACCAGAAACCAGTTGCGCGCAACCGCGTCCAGGGTGAGCGCCGCGCCGGTAGCGTCCATGACGCCATAAGAATTCAACCGCAGCGGCGGCGTGAGCAGTACACCGTGGTTGACGGTCCTTGTCGGGCGCCAGTCGAGTGGCCCCAGGGTGAATACCCAAGCAATTAAGAGAGGCAGTGCGAACACAGCCAGGAGCATTAAAAGGGTATTGCGAGCCTTCATTTGCACCGGTGTGGTGGTGTGCTCATGGCGTACCGGCTTTGTCCCCACGTAGCGTGACGACGATGGTTACGACCACGACGGTTACCGCCAACGCGAACCACTGGAATGCATAGCCGAGATGCCGGTTCTCATCGATGGCCGGGGGCTTCCAGGCGCGGACGAAGCCGTAGGGCGCGTCACTATCGAGCAACAGGGTGATGGGCAGCAGTTCCACGCCGATGGTTTTGGTCAAAGCGGCGAAATCGATGGCTTGCACTCGCCACAAGTCTGCTGTTAAGCGTTCAATCATATCGCTGCCCTCAAGGCGCAAACCCCCTTGTGGCGATAAGCTTAATCGGCCCTCGAGCTGCTGGCTTACAGTTGGCGTAGCAAGCTCGGGCGCACGGTTGCGATCCGCCCCCGTGTTTATCCAACCACGGTTTACCAGCACGCTTTCCTTGCGACCGTCGAGCTCAAATACCGAATACACCAGATAACCGGCGCGGCCACGATGCACTTGATTATCGAACAGAATTGTTGCGCCAATGTAGCGTCCTGCTGCTGCTGCGCGGTAACCGGGCAGCACCTCATCATCATCGACACCCAGATTGAGATCTACTTTGGACGCGTGGCCACGTCGCTCGAATTCTGAAAACGTGGCGCGTTTTTGCGCTGCGCGATCGAGTTGCCACATCCCGAGTGCAATGAACAGCATCGTGACGCTCAAAGCAACAGCCAGTAAGCCGATCCTCGTCGTTTTTTGTCGCACTATTGCTTACCTATGGCCGGTCCGAATCGCTGTCGAATAATCCAACCGATTCGGGTGCGAGGTTGATCTCCCAATAGGAGTACAGGGGTAAGCGCCTGGCCAGCAAAACCAGCACAAGGAGAAAACCGGCCAACAGCCCAATCGAAAGTCCGACGTCCAGTAAATGGTCCAGGGGTCGATCATCAGGTGAGAAAACAGGAACCACCATTAGATATTTGTTGATCCAGATACCCATATTGATGCCGAGACCGATGATACACATCGCCAGTAGCGATCGGTTGACGAAGGCGAAGATTAGGGCAACAAAGGGGACGAAAAAACAACCAGCCATCATGGTCCAGTAGAAGGGGGCGTAATGGCCATACATTTGGCGCCACAAGGGGCCACCTTCGTGAGGCAGGTTTCCAAACCAAAATACAAAGAACTGCGCCCAGAACATATACAGCCAGAGCAGCATAAAGCCGCTGATCATCGTGCTGAGGCCGCGGATCTGACGGGGACCGAAATGCGACTCAGTTGCAGAGAATCGGTCAAGCACGACCGGGACCGCCAGCAGGGCAGCCCACCCCGCATAGACGTTACCGAGCCAGAAATGAATAGGAAACACGGTACTGTGCCAATGCGGGATAAGCATCATGGCGAAATCCCAGGCAAAAAATGTATTGCAGACCACGAAGCTGACAAGTACCAGTGGCGATAACCGATATAGTTGCTGCTCGACTTCACGATGATCGACGTCAGATGCCCCTTCCAAGTCAGGCCGGAGCCCCTTCCAGACGTAGATCGCACTCAAGCCGTAAAATACCAACAGGCCTAAGAGGTTCCTTATCAACAACCAGTCACTGTTCAGCCATGGACTCAGGTGTGCATCAGGGGAGGACGAGAGCCAATAAAACAGGTCGACCCTGGCGAAGTAGAAGATCAGCAGGAATCCGACGATGGCAAACGGGAAAAATGCCAGGGTACTCAATTCGGCTAGCCGGTAGACGGGTTTGGCCCATTGCGCGTAAGACAGGCGGTGGATGGCGCAAAACACGACACCAACCTGGCTCACACCCATGAGAAACAGAAACGAAACGATAAGCAGACTGAACTCGGGCCGTGTGGACTCAACGCCTGACCCGTAAACAGGGCTTGCCATACCGAGGACAATGAGGGTGATAAATGCCCAGGGGAAGACGCGGCGGCGTCGACCTGGGTGGTTTTTTGGGGTCCGTTCGGTGTTCATTTATTCCCAAACTCTTGTTTAACGTAATTGATGACGGCCCACCTTTCTTTCTTACTCAACGCGTCACGGTAGAAGGGCATGATTGCCCGGCCGCGCGTAATG
>JAPUGI010000257.1 GCA_027292925.1 Gammaproteobacteria bacterium | reverse complement strand
GCATACTAGCCTTGTGCAATGCGCTGTTCTTGTCCAGATGCGCACCAACTATTGGTCAAAGCCACCACGGTAATTTGCATTCATTGCCATCAGTGACCTGTATTATCTGCATTAAGCGCTAAGTGAACAAAAACTAAAGTCGACGTGCGGATTTGTGCAAAAACACGTGTGCCATTTAGCGTTATGCTGGTAAAAATTTTGGCTTGGGAGTGTCGGAAAGATGACAGGCAGGGAATTGGTTTCAAGCTATCTCGCTTCTTTCGCAAGCGCGGATCCTGAAGTAATCGTAAGTCACGTGTGTGAAGAGTTTGAAAACAACCATGTTGGTCTATTAGGAACGAATTGCAAAGGACGGGAAACTTACCGGCAAAGGCTGAAAGGATTTCTGGAAAACTTCAAAAACCTTCGCTATACCATCGAGGAAATCATCGAAGCAGATGATCGTGTGGCAGTTGCTTATAAGATGAATGCAGAAGATAACAAGCGCCCAATCGAAATACAGGGGGCCATGTTTTTTACTATACAGGACGGGCTAATCAGTAGGAGAAATGATTATTGGGATGGACTTTCCTATCTCAAGCAAGCGGGAATAAGTTCGTAATTCAAGTTCATGTCCAGCTCTCACCACTTCATGAACCATTATCCAGGTATGACGCAATGACAATCTTTTCAGAAAATCCTGCTCTGCGTAATCAATGGTATGCAGCTGCATCAGAGCATGAACTTAAGCAAGGGCCTATTGGACGCACCATCCTTAATCAGAACATCGTGATCTATCGCGACGCTGAGGACCAGGTTATTGCGGCTCCGGATCGTTGTCCCCATCGTCAAGCGCCATTGTCTGCAGGCTCCGTAGAGAAGGGTGTGCTTACCTGCATTTATCACGGCTGGTCATTCGGTGCAGGTGGTCGCTGTGTTGCCATTCCGTCCGCTGCGCCGAATTCTCCGATCCCAAGAAACGGACATCTGTCCTGTATCAATACCAGCGTGCGTTACGGTTTGGTGTGGATATGTCTGGGCGATGATCCAGCGGAATTGCCTGCTATCACTCAAGAAGATGATGCCTCATTCCGCAGAATCAACAACCCGATTGAGAAGTGGCGCGCATCGGCAACGCGGATGACTGATAATTTTCTCGATATCGCTCATTTCCCTTGGGTGCATACCGGCACTTTCGGCAATAATCAGAACACGCTGGTTGAACACATAGAACTGGAAGTACTTGAAGGCGGTTTTTACGGATACAAATATGACGTGGTTGCCGAGAATCCAGACTCTGCAAATCTGACCTCGGGGCAAGCAGGCAACACAGTTAGTCGTGCCATGACCACAGGGTTTCACCTGCCATTCACAGTACGAAGCACCATCGCTTACCATACCGGCTTGGAGCATATTATTCTGTTGCTCACAACGCCAATCGATGATGTAAATTCGTATTTCACTTTTGTTGTGTGGCGAAATGATGACTTCAGCGTATCGGCAGAAGACGTGATAGCTTTTGACAGGACGATAGGGCAAGAAGATAAAACGATGTTGGAACGAGTGCCAGGTGTGTTGCCACTAACACCCAGAACTCTGGCCTGCACCCAGTCGGACAAGGCATCTACGGCCTGGCGGCATCAATTCGGTCGTTTGCTCAAGTCCTCCGTTTAATCTCAAGACCTCTGAACGATCTATGGCGGGGAAGGCGGCCTTGTAGGTGGCTTCAGCGCGTGCTTTGTCGCCGCTGGCGGCTTTTTATACCTTGCAATATTAGTCGGCGCTGGACTGCGTAGACAACATCTGGAGAAAGTTGCGGTATAATCCGCTGCTTTTTACAGCATCTATTTTACCGTCCAAATTTGCGACCCGATTCTCTCATGCAAACTGCAGGCTAAACGTGCAAATCATCAGAAAAAGACCAGGTGAGCCAAGCACTACGCAAAGCGTCCCTTCAGTCGTGACCATTGGTAATTTTGATGGCATGCATTTGGGCCACCAGGCCTTGATCCAGCGTTGTCGGGAAATTGCAGCAGGGTGCGGGTCAGTGCCGGTTTCAGTGGTTAGCTTCGAACCTTTACCACAAGCCCTGTTTCGGCCACATGATCCGCCTGCCAGGATGTCCACGGTGTACCAGAAACTGGCACAGCTTCAGGCAGCGGGTGTTGATCAGGTTTGGCTGATGAAATTTGATACGGCTCTGTCACGCTTATCGGCACGGGAGTTTGTGACGCAGGTACTGGTCGATGGCCTGGCGGCATCGCATGTCGTCGTTGGCATCGATTTTCGTTTCGGACATGGCCGCGAAGGTGACGTTGAATTGTTGCAGACCATGGGGCCGGAACTTGGCTTTTGTGTGGATATCGTACCGGCGGTTTTTCTCGGCGATGAGCGGATTTCCAGTTCCGTGATCCGGCGCGCACTGGCTACAGGGCAATTCGACAGGACTACTGCCATGTTAGGCCGGCCATTTCGCATGGAAGGTCACGTGGTGATGGGTCGACAGTTGGGTCGCAAACTCGGCTATCCTACCGCCAACTTGCGTATCCGTGCCCGGCCCAGCGCTTTACAGGGGATTTTCGCGGTTTATGCACGCAGTCTTGACCTGCTTGGAGACAAGACGGGAGTCGGGTCTTGGATGCCGTGCTTTTCCAGTATTGGCATCAGGCCTACGATAGGGGGCACGGAACCGTTGCTGGAAGTGCATTTCTTTGATTTTGATGGCGACTTGTACGGGCAACGACTGGTAGTAGAATTTGTGGCAAAGTTACGGGATGAAGTTCATTTTGCAGGCCTGGATGAACTGGTGGCACAGATGCGCCGAGATGAAACTGAAGCCAGGAAAATTCTGATGGAGTCTGAGCGGCCTGCCTGAGCCGCGTGGAACAAGAAAGCATGGATTACAAAGACACGATCAATCTGCATGACCTGCAGGAGGTCTGAGACCATCGATCAGCTAAGGGACAATTAGTGGCAAAAGTACTGGTAGTGGGAAGCATCAATTGTGATATCAGTGTTTACTGCGACAGGCATCCTGCCGCCGGAGAGACCGTGACGGGTCACGACTTCGCGATCAGCCTGGGGGGCAAGGGGGCCAACCAGGCGGTGGCATCGAAACTATGCGGTGCCGAGTCACATTTACTCGCCCGTGTGGGTGATGACTCCAACGGCCGTGACATGCTGGCGCGTCTCAACAAGCGGGGTGTTGACACCTCCGGTGTAGGGCAGGCAAAGGAGTTCACCACCGGCACGGCGCTGATCACTGTAGATAAAACAGGTGAGAACCGGATCGTCGTTGTTGCCGGTGCCAATGAGGCGCTTGACGCAGCCGATATTAACCATGCCAAATCCAGTTTCCGCTCCGCCGA
>JAPUGI010000256.1 GCA_027292925.1 Gammaproteobacteria bacterium | reverse complement strand
TAATGTACTTTTCTGACGCTGAATTAAACCTGGTGGCCCTGGATGCAGCAACCGGTGAGGAGCTTTGGCTGTTTGATCCCTCTGAGCATGATTCCCGGGGGGACGACTTCCCCACAGGAATTCAGCGGGCTGAGGTGTATTGGGAAGATGAAAATGGCGAAAATGCCAGGATTTTTCATCTGGCAAAAGATGTTATTTGGGCTGTTAACCCCGAAGATGGAACGCTTATCGAATCGTTTGGCAAAGGCGGCGCTCTTGATTTAACGGAAAACCATGTTTGGCCTGCTCATCTGGTGCGTAACAAATTGTCAAACAACTCGCCTCCGGTCACGTATAAAGATTACCTAATTGTAGATTCCAACGTATTTGAAAACAGAGAGGAACCGCCTGGCAATATCCGAGCGTTTAACGCATTGACCGGGGAGTTTGAATGGAGATTTCACACCATTCCTCTGGAAGGTCAGCCTGGGTATGAGACCACGGAGTGGCAAGACAATATGAATTACGGTGGCGCCAACTCGTGGGGTGGATTTACCGTAGATGAAGAAAGAGGCTGGGTATTTGGTGCTACGGGTGCAATGACCGGAGGGATCCATGGTAATGGGGGATTCAGACCTGGTAAGAATCTCTATTCGAATTCCGTGGTGGCCCTTGATGCAGAGACTGGAGAATTACAATGGTATTTTCAAACGATACACCACGATATTTGGGATTATGATATCGCTCCTGCACCGATGTTAGCGACGATTACCAAGGATGACGGGACAAAACAGGACGTGGTTGTTCAAACAGGCAAGCAGGGGAAATTCTTTGTGTTTGACCGGGATACGGGCGAATCGCTGTTCCCTATCGTAGAGAAACCCGTTCCGACTGACGCCGCACCCGGTGAAGTTCCATATCCAACGCAACCGTGGCCGTTAAAACCAGATCCTCTGGTACGTACGTCATTCTATGAGTCTGATTTAACGACCATCACACCCGAGTCTCATGCATCCGCCCTGGAGAAGTTTAAAAAGCTAAAACCAGGACCGATGTATACGCCTCCAAGTATAGAAGGAACCATCGTACAACCGGGTATTCATGGAGGAAATGAATGGGGGGGGCCGGCTTTTGATCCGGAGACCAATATAGCCTACGTAAACGTGAATGACTTTCCGTTTATTTTGACGCTGGTCCCGATGCAACCTGATCAATTTGAAGATATGTCGGAGCTGCAGCGAGGCAAGACAATATATAGCGCGCAATGTGCAGCTTGTCACGGAACTGAAAGACAAGGCGCGACTGGCCTGCCGCTGGATAACCTGGCGTATAGCGCCGACGCTCTGCAAGAGATCATCACTCAAGGCAGAAATGCGATGCCGGCGTTCCAGTACTTCAAAGACGGTGAACTGGATTACCTGGTCGCGTTTCTTCAAAGTGAGCCTGGTGAAGCAGGATCTACCGCAGACATTGATTTAAGCGATGAGACGTTGACGTGGAGCGGGGGAGAGGGCGAGCTTGCCTGGTCCACATCCACCCCACAGTACATTGCTGCGTTGGATTATTTTACAGACCATATGGGGTATCACGCGATTAAACCGCCATGGGGGAAACTCGTTGCCGTAGATGTTGCGAAAGGTGACATTCTATGGTCGATCCCACTCGGAGAATATCCCGAATTGGTAGAAATGGGGATTCGAAATACCGGTGTTGAAAACTTTGGCGGGATGGCAGTTACAAAAGGCGGTGTGATTTTTATAGGAGCGACAGAAGATAGCCGGTTCAGAGCATTTGATAAGACCAACGGCGAGCTTTTGTGGGAATTTGAGATGGATGCACCTGGCTTTTCGAGTCCTTCTGTTTACGAAATTGATGGAAGACAATATGTTGCGATTGTAGCTGGCGGTGGCGGCGGTCGTTTTCGTTCGCCTGTAACAGGGCCTCTTGGAAAGAGGCTTCATGTATTTGCTCTGCCAGAATCATCAGTTCAATTAAAGTAAGCGGGATGCTTAAGTATTAATTATTAAGTCGCGCCAAAACAAAGTACGCTGGCCGGTTCATTGGGTTTCGGTTCAGCGTACTTTGTAAAATTTGAACTAAACAAAGATGTGACTCAATCTACGAGATAAAAATCGAGGGCCCAATAAATGAATACGAATATAAATGTATTTAAAATAATACTCATTTCTATTTTGACGTTAATTTTGTCTGGCAGCCTACCTCAATTCGCCGGAGCGCAGAACACAGATCCGTTGAAAATCTTGATGATTACCGGCGGGGGCCCCTGGCACGATTATGCAACGCAAAAAGACCAGATTGAAGAGGGACTGTTGGAACGTCTTTCGAACATCGAAATTACAACTGACTATGAAGGTGGGGATACAGTTACCATGGAATCAACTGATTTCCATTTCTCCCGTCATTTGGAGGATGACTGGGCGGCAGAGTTCGACGTTGTCATCTACAATCAATGTAATCTTCAAGTAAAAGATGGAGCCTATGTAAAAGGAATCATCGCCGAGCACGTCAAGCATCAAGTACCTGCCGTTATGCTTCATTGCCCCATCCATCTCTATCAATATGCAAGGGACGGTGCAGCGGATGCCTGGTGGGATTTTACCGGTGCTGTTTCATACGCCCACGAGAGACAAAATCATCCCAATACCCCTCCCTACACGATCGAGGTTCTGGAGCCGTATCACCAGATCATGAAGAACTATCCTCGTTCTTGGCGGACGCCTGCAGGCGAGTTATATCTAATCGTTGATTTACATGATAATGCAACTCCGTTATCTCACGCCTATTCGGTGGAGACACACTCCTATTCTGAAACAGCTTGGACAAACGAATACCAAGGCGTTCGGGTTTTCACCAGTTCACTGGGGCATCATAATGTTTCGATGGGCTCGGATGTGAATTTGAATCTTATTGCATCGGGCGTGCTCTGGGCGGCAGGAAAACTTGAAGAAGATGGTTCGCCAGCCCCGGGATATGAAGGAGAACGTGGACTTGGGTGGATCTCTCTCTGGGATGATGCTGATACACTCAACGGGTGGATTGAAAGCGGCGGTGTCGTGGATTGGACGGCTCCTTCCTGGTATGGAGGGATGGTCTGGCCGACCGTCGATAATGCCTCGGCCGGAGAATCGTTTCGGCTTGACGGCGACACCCTAATTGTCGAGGGCGGTCAAAGAAATCTGTTCTATGACGGTCGGATCGCTGGCGGATATTTCAAGAATTTTGAATTCAAGGTTGATGTCTATACCCATCCTGGGTCGGCTGCAGGGGTCTATTTTCATACCCGTTACGAAGAGGAGGGACCTCCTGCCTTTGGTTATGAAGCTCAGATTAACGCCAGCCGGGCCGGTGAGAGCAAGACCGGCAGCTTGGTTGGGGCAAGCGAGGTGAAGACTGCCCCACACGGCGATAACGAATGGTTCAGCTACTACATCAAGGTTGACGGCAAGAAAGTAACGGTAAAAGTGAATGGTGAGACAGTCAACGAATTCACCGAACCTGCAGATGTAGATGGACCGGCCAGTCTCCGCCACGGCACGATCGGCCTGGAGTCCGTGGGCTCCGACAGCCGTGTTGACTTTCGGAATCCGATGATTCGTCTATTGCCGGATTAATAATTAGGGAAGGTTATATGCGGCTGTTGTTATTCTTATGCAACTGCCAACAATAACCATTACCCATTATTCGAGACGGCTTGAACCATGAAAGGCATGAAGGAACTGGTACTGGATGCACTGTTAATGGCGGTGTGGCGCAGAAAGCCAACATCGACGGTGACCGTTCACAGTGATCAAGGCAGTCAATACACGAGCCATGACTGGCAGAACTTCCTGAAGGAGAATAACCTCCAAGCCAGCTTGAGTCGACGCGGCAACTGCCACGACAATGCCGACGCTGAAAGCTTCTTCCAGTTACTCAAACGCGAACGAATCAAGCGACACATTTACTCAACACGCGACGACGCACGGACCGATATCGTCGAATACATCGAGATGTTCTACAACAGCAAACGACGACACAGTTTCAATGATCTGCTGTCGCCGGTAGAGTATGAAAAGAAATTTACAGAACGGCTAGTGAGTGTCTAGAAGACTAGGACCGATTCAACTATTCGAAAGCTTTTCCGCCAGTTGCAGCCCACCACACCGCGCCCAAGATATGTTGTCTATACCAAGGCAAATCATAAATTCCTTCTGGATGTCCCAAGCCTGTATGAAAAGATCTTCCACCTTCAAAATCTTCCTGATACCAAGCTATTGGATGGTAGTCTGGCATCTTCCCCCCGGGATAGGTGGTTTCATCTACAGTCAAAGCAACTTCAATATTATCTGACAGTTCTAAATAGTTGTACCACTCTTCAGTAACTACCCATTTCTTCGGTATATGGGAGGTTGATGGATGATCCGGTTTTTCATTATTGACAATTGCCGTCCAAATGCCTGGACTTGGATGACGGTTCCACACACCACCAACCAGCTTTACATACCATGGCCATTCCATCATTGTGAATGAGGCTGAGTGTATCGCTACAAAATTTCCGCCTTGATGTATATAGTCTTGTAGTGCCCTTCTTTGATCATCATTTAGAATATCTCCGGATGTATTCATGAATACAATTACATCCATATTATTCAGTTGTTCTTGATCGTCAAAGAAGTCAGATTGTTCAGTCCAAGTGAGACCAAAGTGATTATCCTGGCTTAACTCTTTGAACATCTGCACTCCACTCGGAACTGAAAGGTGCTGATAGTCCAGAGATTTCGTAAACAAAAGAACCTGGTACTGTTCCTGATTCTGCTGCAAGCGTTGTGCATATGAATTGGCACTAACTAATGTAAATAATCCAACCAGAATAACTATTACTTTTTTAGACATGACTTTTTCGATTAATTTTTTTTGAATCATCATAATATTTTATTTTAGCGCAACCTTAGTAGGAATCAGTTTATTATCAGATGAACGTGTTCCAAGTTTACCTGCGTTGCCATCTCCCCAACAGTAAACTTCATCATTTGAAGAAATTCCACATGCATGATCATTACCGATAGCTATATCCTTAAAATTTAAATTAACTGATACAGCTGCAGGTTCGACTCGCATTGTCGTTGTACCATCACCCAATTGCCCGGATCCATTTCTTCCCCAACAATACGCCTTACCATCAGTTGCAATTCCACAGGTTTGAAAGACCCCAGTAGTAATTAAAGTAAAAGATATATTCCCTTTTACTTCCCTTGGTGTCATCAAATTTTCAATAACTCCTAAACCATCTCCAGAACCAATACCTAATTTGCCATATCTGCCGCGTCCCCAACAGACAGCTTTATCCGCCGTACTTAAAGCACAAACATGATCAAGCCCAACACTTATTGAGTTTGGTCTAAAATTAAACTCACCTGCCACGAGCCCTGGAGCGATTTTGCCGTCACGATCGTCTTCTCCCTGCCCTAATAAACTGCCAAAATCACTTGCTCCCCAGCAATATGCATCCCCATTTGTTGTTATGCCACATGTTGTTGCTGATCCGGCATTTATCGAGCCAAAAGTATGTCCGCCAGAAACAGGTACAGGTACCAGTGAGCTCTCGATTGAATTATTTCCAAGAATTCCAGCTTCTCCTCTTCCCCAGCAGAAAGCGTCTCCATCGGTAGTTATTCCACAAGTATGAGCTAACCCAGAATTGACTAATTCAAAAGACAAGCCACCGGATACAGCTGTTGGAATCATGCTGTTTTCAGAAGAACCATTTCCGA
>JAPUGI010000255.1 GCA_027292925.1 Gammaproteobacteria bacterium | reverse complement strand
GAGCCTGGCGGATATTGAGTGGGAGGATTACACAGAATGCATCCCGGCTGTCATATGTGCCCTGGCGATGCCACTGTCTTTTTCAATCGCGGACGGCATCGGTCTCGGTTTAGTAGCTTACGCCACCATTATGGTGCTGGCTGGAAAACCGGGTGAATGTCCGCTTGCCGTTTATGTTCTCGCGCTGGTGTTCGCAGGGAAGTTTGCATTTTTATAGCCCACCACATCTTTAGGCATGCACGAATGCAATCTTTCATCAGCGTGGGCAACAAGGTTATAGTTGATTGTGGAAAACAATAATAACGCCATGCTCTTCGGGCTTGAAGAACGTCCACCCGTATTCACTTCTATACTGGTCGGGTTACAGCATGTGCTGGCGGTTTTTGGTGCTATCCTCACCGCGCCGCTCATTATCGCACTGGCGATGGGATTATCGGTACGAGACACCAGTTACCTCGTTAGCTCTGCGTTGGTGATTTCAGGTGTCGCAACCGTTTTGCAAATTCAGAGGATCGGCCCTGTGGGCTCGGGTTTGCTCAGCATCCAGGGCACCAGCTTTTCATTTATTGGCTCGCTGATAGCTGCTTTCTTTGTTTTGGGTGGAGACACTGATGCCCACACCGCTCTGGGTACCTTGTTCGGCTCGGCTGCGGTCTGTGCGGTAATGATGATGGCGTTAAGCTTTTTGTTGCCGCAACTGCGCTACGTTGTAACACCCAATGTGACCGGAGCAACGGTGATCCTTATTGGTGCAACCCTGGTATGGACGACGCTGACTAATATTCAGCGTGCCTATATAGGCGCAGAGGCTGGACAAGGATGGCAGGTTATTTTGCTGGCCGTGCTTGTGTTCAGCACGATTATTGTTGTTATCCGGCTGGGCAACCCGTGGTTGAAAATAAGCAGTATTACCATTGGACTTCTTGTTGGTTACGTCGTGGCACTAATGCTGAATCTGATTGATTTCGCGAAACTGGATGAGTTGGACAGGGTGTTTGTTCCGGAGTTAGCCCGATATCCGCTGGCTGTTGATTGGAGTGTTGTGGCGATGCTGTTACCCATATTTGTTATTTCGATGATGGAATCTGTAGGAGACCTGACGGCAACCAGCAGTCTCTCCGGCCTGGCGACCAGCGGTAAAAACTATTGGCTGAGGGTACGCGGCGGTGTGTTGGGAGATTCCATTAATTCTTTGATGGCGTCACTATTTTGCACCTTTCCCAACACAACATTTAGCCAGAACAATGGCGTCATTCAGTTAACCGGGGTCTGCAGCCGTTATGTCGGCTTTTACGTTGCCGGTTTTCTTGTGCTCCTTGGTACATTTCCTATTGTTGGTGGAATATTCCAGGTGATGCCGGATGCAGTCCTGTATGGAGCGACCCTGTTGATGTTTGGCATGGTTTGTTATGCCGGTATTCGCATCGTACTGACGGGGTCACCGGAAACTTTAGACTGGGCAATAGTTGCAATGTCTATTATTGGCGGTTGGGTTATCTCTCTATTTGCAGCGGATGTTTCCTTCTTGTCGCCAGGCGTCGTCACTGTAGTTGAGTTTCCGGTTTCCACCGGTGCGCTGATTGCTTTCTGCTTCGAATCTTTGCGGTTTATCCTGCGGGGGTTTACAGGGGACGATGATGGGCATGCCAATGATTAGCGATGTCGATTCTGCGGCACACCCAGATGTCAGGCTTACCCGAAATGTAAGACAGAAACTTACGTAGCGCAGCGGTTCGGCCAGGCTTACCAACAATTCTGCAGTGCAAACCCACGCTCATCATTTTTGGATGGGTTTTACCTTCTTCATACAAGGTATCAAAAGTATCGGTAAGGTAATTCAGGAACTGATCACCCGTGCTGAATCCCTGGGGTGATGCAAACTTCATATCATTGACATCCAGGGTGTAAGGGATAATTAGATGCGGTGCCTCAAAATCCATGCACCAGTAAGGCAGGTCATCCGCATAGGAATCACTGTCGTAAATGAAGCCGCCATATTCGTTGACCAGCTTTCGCGTATTTGGACTGTCTCTTCCGGTATACCAGCCAAGTGGTCGTTCTCCGGTAACACGGGTATGTATTTCTACTGCTTTGTGCAGGTGTTCGCGTTCGATATGCTCAGGGACTGACTGATAGCTGATCCAGCGATAGCCGTGGCTGGCAATTTCCCAGTCTGATGCCAGCATGGCTTCTACCGCCTCAGGATTGCGTTCCAGGGCCATGGCGATCCCGTAAACAGTGACTGGAAATGAAAATTCATTGAACAGCCGGTGCAGACGCCAGAATCCAGCCCGACTACCGTATTCATACAGACTTTCCATACTGAGATGCCTGGCGGGATAAGGTCTGGCACCGCTGATTTCCGAGAGAAAGGTCTCCGAAGCCTCATCCCCATGCAGCACAGAATTCTCTCCACCTTCTTCATAGTTGATGACAAACTGAACGGCGAGCCTGGCGTTGCCCGGCCAGGATACTTTAGGAGGTGACTCACCATATCCTGCCATATCACGTGGATATTCTGTTGATGGTTCACCGCTCTTATCTAGCTCACGGCTGCTGTCTGGCATGGGATTCCCTGAATATGGCAGTTCTTGTTATATTACGCGCACTTTTTTGCATGCAGAAGTGAGAAACATAAATTGATCAGGTTGTTAATAGCGATTCTCTTCACTCTTCTGGGCCAGGTTTCATTCGCTGGGGATGAAATGAGCCAGTGGTTTGAGCAGTTGAAACGAAACGGTGATGTCGATGACCTCTATAAAGTATTGTACGCCATGCCCAAAGGAGGGGACCTGCATAGCCATTCATCGGGGTCAGTGTTTGCAGAGTGGTGGTATGAGCTGGCGCTGGCGCAGGAGGAAAATGGCTACACCTATTACACCAAAACCAGAATCAGTAACTGTCGAGGCTATGGTGGTAATGAATTTGATGATCCCTACCTGATGTACTTCATCAATATTCAGGAATCCAACTGGAAGCGCCTGAATAAGTGCGAGCAAGGGGAATACAAGCGACTATCTGGGTTGACTGAAGTAGAGAAGGTGGCCTGGCAAAACAGCATCCGTCTGGACAAACCGTATGAAGGGCGCAATGAGTTTTTTCAGACCCACTGGCAACGTCTGGGTGATCTGGTACGCAATCCCTACCTGGCCACCGAAGCTGTCGCTCGCAATATCAAGGCATTCAGCGCCGAAGGGGTCATGTATATGGAGCCTGATTTCAATCCCTATGGTGCTGTTCACCCGGATGGCTCCCGAATTTCACCTGAAGAGGTTGCCGATATCCTTCGCGTCCGACTCAAACAGAAAGATATTATGGAAACAGGGATGGAAATCCGCTTTCAGCTGGCGGCTTTGCGTTTTCTGCCGACGGCACTCAAGGATCTGAAACGGAACTATGAGTTCGCTGCGGGCAATCGTGATCTCTGGGTAGCGGTTGATCTGGTAGGGCGAGAAGACGACGGCAAGGGGTACCCGGGTCGATTTCTTCAGACCTTCCGGGAACTACGGCGCCAAATTCACGGCATCAGGCTCTCGATCCATGGCGGTGAAGTAGACGAGCCGAACCGACATGTCCGTGATACGTTGATCCTGGGTGCAGAGCGAATTGGTCACGGCATTAACCTTATTTCCGATCCGGATCTGATGCTGTTGATGCGTGGTGGGCCCTATCTTGTGGAAATCAACCTGGTGAGCAATCTGCTAATGAAATATGTTGATGATTACAGCCAGCATCCCTTCCCGGAGTACCTGCGGCTAGGCATTCCCGTGGCATTATCGACAGATGACCGTGGTATGTGGGATTCGACCATGACGGATGAGTTTTTTGTGGCGGTGAAGGAGTTCAATCTATCATGGGGTGAGGTAAAGCAGTTGAGCAGGGATTCACTCAAATTCTCCTTTGTCGATGAAAATATCAAGCAGGAAATGCTGGACTTATACGAGAAGCGCATCGCAGCCTTCGAACGAAAGATGATCCGTGGAAACGAAATTCGAAAAATAAAAACAGAATGTCGTGGATTTATTAGAAAACAGTATCACCTTTGTGGAAAAAAATAGGCACAGAGCGTTTTCACGCGAAAAAAACAAATCAATCTGTGGAGTAGACGTACTAGAACCGTTTGCTGAATTCTAACCCCCAGTATTGTGGCTCATTAACAAACCCAGTCAGGTTAAGGAAATCCAGCGCACCTTCGGCAACGATCTCATCGGTAATGTTGCGACCAATAACTGCGGCATCCCAGTTGCCATCATTAGAACGATAGCCGACACGTAAGCCGCCTAACCAGCGTTCTTCTGCCACAAACTCTACCGAGTCGTACAGGAAGATGTTTGACTCACTGCGGTAGTTCCAGTCTGTAGTGGCATAGAGAACACCCGAATCAATTGGTCGCTCGTAACTCAGGATGGCATTGAAAATCCACTCTGGTGCCCGGGGCAGCGGATTACCCTTAACCGCAACCAGATTTACGGTTCCGAAAAACCCGGGAAAGGTATCGACGATCGTGTCTTTCGTTGTACAAATTGGGGTGGCGGAGCAAAGCTCCGTCAGCAGAGATGAATCTGTGATTTCGGTATCGTTGTAACTCATATTCAAGGTCAAATGCAGGTTATCAGAAAGTATCGCCTCGAAATCAGTTTCGAACCCTGAACCTTCGGTGTCGGCATTCAGAATTTCGTTGGTATTACCCGTGCCACCTGTCGCCGTCAGCTGCTGATCGTCAATGTCCCAGGTAAAAGCAGTTGCATTCCATCTGGCTCGACCATCAAGCAGGTCAGCCTTGAAACCAACTTCAAAAGAAGTAATTTCTTCAGTATCGGCCTGGCTTGTAAAACCGAAACGTCCCAGTGTGACCGGACCACGCGAGGCTGTTGCGAGTCTGCTGTAAACAGAGATGCCGGGATTGACGTCGTAGTTAGCAGCGACTTCCCAACTGAAGTAGTCATCATCGTCACCAATAGTCGCTGCAGGTGCAAATGAACCAGGACCAGGGATAACTTCCAGATCTTTCTCGTCGTCAGTAAACCTGCCGCCAACAATGACAGAAAGTCGATCCGACACGTCAAACTCGACCTGACCGAACAACGCCGCAGAAGTGGTTTCCTGATCCACCTGGGTCAGTGTGACTGCTACACCTGCGTTATTGAAGTCACTGCTGTCGACGGTGATTTCCTCATCAAAATAATAAAAACCAACCTGGTAAAAGAGCTTACCCATGTCACCGGATAATCGAATCTCCTGGATAAACTGATAGTGATCGGATAGACCATCACCAGATGCGACGCTGAAGAAAGCCTGACCACCGAGCACGCCTATAGCTTCCGGTCCGCCCTGGATACCACCGTCGATATCCGCTTTACTAAAGTTGTCGACCGTGTCGTAAGAAGTGATTGACGTCAGTTTCAGGTTAGTGAATTCATACTCTATTTTTGCGCTGGCACCAAAATGATCCATTTCGAATCCCGCCTGTGCATCGTGCGCGGCTTCTTCTTCATCAAACCCGGAACGCAAACCTTCAACCCCAGGTGTAAACGCATTGCTATAAAACACTTGTGGCATATCACCATCCTGATGAAAACCATGTAGTCTGAATAGCGCCGTAAGCCTGTCGTTTGGCTCCGCCAGTATCTGCAACCGGTAGCTAAACTCGTCAAAACTGCCGAAGTCGCTGCCGCCCGCATTGTTGATCCAATCATCACCACGATCCAGATAGTTCAATGAAAGTCTTGCTGCAACTGTATCGCTCAGGCTAACGTTGAAAGCACCGCTGGCTGAAAGCGTATCCCGGCTACCGAACCCGACATTGAAATAAGCATCTCTTTCATGGCTGGGTTTAACCGTGTCAATCTTGACAACACCTGCGGTGGTACTCCTGCCAAACAGCGTTCCCTGCGGACCAGCCAGAACTTCCACCTGAGCCAGATCGAACAATGGCAGGCTTTTCAGCACGGAGTTTTCCAGTGCAACTTCGTCGAGGATTAAGGATACCGGCTGGGTTGCATTGACATCAAAGTCGTAATTGCCGATGCCACGAATATAAAAACGAGGCGACTGTCGGCCGTTGGATGACTCAACATTCAGACTTGGAGCGCGTGCGGCGAGTGCTCGAATGTTTTCTCCGGCACTCAACAACGCGTCTATCTGATCAGCAGGGATGGCAGTTACCGATGCAGGTATATCCCGCAGACTCTGTTCACGCTTCTGCGCAGTGACGATAATTTCCTCCAGCCGTTCACTTGCTGCATAAGCAGCATTCGCAGCAATCAGTGCAGACAATAAAGCAATTCCGAGGATTGGTTTTCTCATATGAGGTTCCAGATCGCCTGTTAGGCACGGGTCTATTTAGGGTAAAGCAATGATACGTCTAACTGGTCCAAAGAACCAACGCACGGACAGGAAAATGATAGATCTAAAGAGTAAATTCTAGCCGCTCCCTATTCTTCTCCTCACGTGCTTCATGGAATGCCCAAAACTTTGTGGATCTGGAGGCTGAGCTTCCACCTGGGATTGGATTTACAGTACTCGAGCGCTTTCTGCGTATTTGCTACCAGATCAGGACCATCCATAGGTTGTAGAAAGAAGTGATCGAAATCCAAATGTTCAAATCGATCAGGCAATGCTGTTTCCTGCGGGAATACCAATTTAAGTTCGTCGCCGTTCTGAATGACGATTTCTGCATCTGCTTTTGGACTAACACAAATCCAATCAAGCCCAACTGGTGCTGGGCAGGTACCGTTGGTTTCGATGGCAACTTCAATCCCTTCCTCATGAAAGGCGTCCACCAAATTTGTGTCCAATTGCAACAATGGCTCCCCACCTGTGCACACGACATATGGATGCACCCGACTATCCCCCTTATTCGGCCACTTTAATTTCACTGCTTGCGCAAGCGACTTGGCATCTTCGAATTTCCCGCCACCTGGACCATCTGTTCCGATGAAGTCGGTATCACAAAACTGGCAAATTGCCTTACTGCGATCTTCTTCGTGACCACTCCAAAGATTGCATCCAGTAAAACGACAGAACACCGCGGGACGGCCAACTTGCGCACCTTCACCTTGCAAAGTGTAGTAAATCTCCTTAATTGAGTAAGTCATAAGCTTCTATACGGGGAGTGAGTAGGTGGTGGGATCAGTTAGTCCGCTTTCGAGAAATCCTTTTTTTCGTAGTAAGCACGAGTCGCAGGCACCACACGCTTCACCGTTTATACCCGGGTCATAACAACTCAGCGTATCACCATAATCGATACCCAGTTCATGACCTCTACGAACTATATCGGCTTTAGTCATGTCAATCAGCGGCGTATGAATCTTCAATCGTTGCGAACCCTCTACTCCAGATTTCGTGGCCAGGGTGGCCATGTTTTCATAGGCTTCAATATACTCGGGGCGGCAGTCAGGGTAACCACTATAATCAAGAGCGTTAACACCGATAAAAATGTCTTGAGCAGGCAGAACCTCAGCCCACGCTAGAGCAAATGACAAAAAGACAGTGTTGCGAGCCGGTACGTAAGTTATCGGAATGCTTTCTCCCATTGCATTCAGAGCCCTGTCCTTTGGTACTTCAATGTTATCGGTTAGAGCAGATCCACCGAACACGCGCAGGTCAATCTCAGCAACTATGTGTTGAACTGCTCCGTACTTGGGGGCAATTTTTTTGGCGGCATCGAGTTCTGCTACATGTCGTTGGCCATATTTGAACGACAAAGCATAGGGTGTAAAGCCTTCGCTTTTTGCAATAGCAAGCACTGTGGTCGAATCTATACCACCGCTCAACAGAATCACGGCGTTAGTCATGAGTATCAACCTCCTGGATAGGATAGTTTAAACGGTAGATCCAACTGGGGTAATTCACTAGCCTGGATAGGTTCTCGCGGAACGACGATTGCAGCGGCATCTTCTCTCGTGAAAATCTACCGTTGCGATGACGGTATCCTTCTGGCACTAAATGGTCTTGTCGCCAACGCCAGAATGTTTGTCTTGATATTCTGGCCTTTAACCTCTTTTGTCGTTAAGTATATAATTTCTCTAATTTTTATCGGCACTATGTTACATCAAGTTGCCTGATTGTAAAACAATGTAACTTGGGGCTAATTTCCTGACTGAGTCGGCATACCTCGTAGGTTCTCGAGGCGTCGATGAAGCCCCGAATAACTGGGAGATCTATGAAAACATCGTCCCTGATAGCTGACGCCGAGTTCGTTCTCGAGCTACCAAAAGCCGAGCTGCACCTGCACATCGAGGGTTCTTTGGAGCCAGAACATATGCTGTCCCTGGCAACAAAACATGGCATTAAACTTCCTTACAAGACACTCGACGACATTCGGGCAGCGTATCAATTTGATGATTTGCAGAGTTTCCTTGATCTCTACTATCTGGGTGCGGGCGTTCTGATGGATGAGCAGGATTTCTATGATCTGATGTGGCGCTATCTATGCCGTTGCCGCGAGGAGAATATCCTGCATACGGAAATGATGTTCGACCCGCAGACCCATACCGGTCGAGGTATCGCGTTTGAGACAGTCATTAATGGTTTCACGCGGGCAATGGGTGATGCAAAAACCGAGTGGCATCAATCTTCCGGGTTGATCATGTGTTTCCTTCGTCATTTAGCGGAAGAGGAAGCACTTCAAACCCTGGAAGAGGCAATGCCGTACAAAGACAAGATCCTGGCGGTAGGCCTGGACAGTGCTGAAGTAGGGCACCCGCCAGAGAAGTTCCAGCGCGTGTTTAGTCGCGCGGCTGAAGCAGGATTCCTCAGGGTTGCTCATGCCGGTGAGGAGGGACCAGCGCAATATATTCGTGATGCGCTTTCGTTACTGGATGTGCAGCGAATTGATCACGGTGTTCGCTGTGTGGATGACCCTTCTCTGGTTGATGAATTAGCGAGAACAAAAGTACCACTCACGGTTTGCCCGTTGTCCAATGTTCGCCTTTGTGTCTATGACGACATGAAGCAACACCCTATCCTCGAACTGCTGGAGAAAGGATGTCGAGTCACCGTTAATTCAGATGATCCATCGTACTTTGGTGGTTATTTGTGCGATAACTTCAATGCCCTGGCTAAAAGTCTTGGCATGACCGAACAACAGGCAGTTCAACTGGCACGAAACAGTTTTGTGGCGAGCTTTCTTCCGGAAGAGGTTAAGCAGAAGTTTCTGTCTTTGCTCTGATTATTGTTCGCTAGGTTCCCTGGGCGTTGCATAGTCGCCAAACATCTTCAAACCGTGGATGCCGCCATTAGGATAGTGCATGTAGTAGATGACGTTCACTTCTCCGATGCTTTCAAGTTCATCAAATTCATGCCACGTATCAGGATGGAGTTCAGCAAAGGGAACCAGGGGTTGCCAGTATGGGCCAGGTGGATGGTGCAATTTAATATCAAAATGGCCATGTTTTTGTGCAAATTTTCTTTCCTGCATATAGTGTTGAAAATTATCTGGAATCTCTTCACTTGCATCAGAAAACACCAACTTCCACCGTGGCAGTGATTGAATTGCATGTTCCAACTCTTCTGGCTTTAAGTTTGCTGTGAAGACGTGGCAACTGAGGGGCGAGTTCAAGCGATGAAGATAGGTATCCACAATGACCGTGTCAATAACCGCGCTTTGCGGTAATGTAAATATCGTGCTTTCACCGAAACCTGATCTGGCAGACTCCCAGCCAACCATGTGATTCACATCACGAATCCCGTTCACGGCATCTTCTGGCTTGCCATAGTGATCGTTCGTGGTATGAGAGATGGTTGCATCCGCTAACAAGTTGTGGCGATCGTAGAGTAATTTTCCCGGAGTCCCAAATAGGTTAATCCTGGCTATCCCACCTTCGTGGTAGCACTTAACCAAGCAATCGGTTGCAACCTTGGGATTAATTGAAAATTCCTGCTCGGCATCCGGTTCGAGCGTTACCCTCGGTAGCACCAGGTGTGTTTCTTTCAACTGTCGATCAATGAGTTCTACCGAGACTTCATGCACATGATTGCCGGTGAACCATTTTGTACTGATGCTGATTCGATGAATTTCTGCACGTTGCTTCAGACCTATATTTAACCAGTGGTGGGCATCATCATCATAGGCGAACTTTTGTTCGGCTGTGTCGAGCTGTGTTGTGCTGTGGCGTTTCGTTTCGAATCCCCAATACCTGGCGCCCATGTGAGTGAAATCACCAGCGCGTTCTGGTGGTGAGTCGGGTAAAACGACTTCATGGGGATTAGTAAAAGAAGAATCAGAATAAGACTTCAAAAATGCCGAAATGATCTGGATATCGCTCATGGCTGTTTATCGGAGAAGGTCAACGACGAGAGGTTGGCTGAGGTCCACTTCATCACAGTTCTCCTCCGGACCACCTCTATCGATGACCAGGAAATCTGAAACCGAGTTCAAGGCAAGACTATAGTGATGCCAGGTGCCGGGGTGGTAGTTGACCCCCTGCCTGCAGTTGGCGATGAAAACCCGAATTTCAGATTCATGAAATTCACCAGCGGGCGCGACTGCCACCAGGTAAGGGTTTTCAGAAAGCGGATAGAAAGCCTGGCTGGATAAGGGATGGCACTCCATGGATTTCAGCGTGATTGGCAAAGGCAGCGGGGTTGACCTGAATATGTTGATTAGCGGTGTGCCAGCGGCTTCTGTTAGCGATAAGTTGGCGAGATCATGATAACGGACCGTATTTCCTTCATTGATCACCCTGTCTTCCTTTGCTGATTGCACATCAATGACATCACCAAACGGAGCAAATACTTCAGGTGTCAGGTCTTCCGGTGTGATTGCCATTTTTGCTCGTGCAACGAAAGTTGAATTATAGGCTTCTTTCCTGGGCTACCGGGGACTTGACGAATCGTTCGCTACAATCGGGTGCGTGATAGTCAATAGGCTCCAGCTTCACGTCTTCGCCTGGCTGTTAACAAGTTCATAGCATGGGGTATAGGTCTGTCCAGGCAATTTCATTCTTTTTTCGTCGACGAATGACTGTAACAGTTCGTCCATGGCGGCCATGATCTTGGGGTTTCCGGTGAGGCGATAGTTACCATGTTCTTCAACGGCCCGAATACCCGCTTCTTTCACGTTACCGGCAACAATGCATGAAAATGCACGTCTGAGGTCGGCTGCTAACTTGTATTTCGGCTGGTCCCTACTAATATTAAGTTTAGCTACATTTTCATGTGTAGGGGAAAAAGGCTGTTGGAATTCATGGTGCATTTTTAGCATCCAGCTAAAAAAATACGCATCTCCTCTGGCCTTCCTGAATTTTCTTACTCTCCGCAAGCCTGCAAGCAGGGTGTTGGCGACTTCGACGGGGTCATCAATAATGATCTCGTATCTATTCTGTGCCTCGCTACCCAGGGTCTGTCCTATAAATTTGTCAACCCGCTCGAAATAGTTGCGATTAGATTCTGATCCCGTGAACACAATCGGGTAGGGCAAGCTTTTATTATCGGGGTGCAGCAGGATGCCGAGCAGATACAAGATTTCTTCCATCGTTCCTGCACCACCAGGAAAAACGATGATACCGTGGGCAATACGTACAAATGCTTCGAGCCGCTTTTCGATATCAGGAAGAATAACCAATTCGTTTACAATCGGATTGGGTGCTTCGGCGCCAATAATTCCCGGCTCAGTTAATCCAATGTAGCGACCGGTTCGGATTCTTTGCTTCGAGTGCCCAATGGTGGCTCCTTTCATTGGACCTTTCATTGCACCCGGACCACAACCCGTACAAATATCCATCCCCCTTAGTCCCAACTCGTAACCCACTTCTTTTGTATATTCGTACTCAGGACGCTCGATGGCGTGGCCACCCCAGCAAACAACGATATTGGGGGGTGTTCGTGATCTTAAGGCATGGGCGTTTCGCAATATGTGAAAAACCGCATCCGTTGCACCTTCTGATGTTTCAAAGTCAAATCCGGGATTTTTTGTGATCTCGTTGTTCACGTAAATAATATCCCGCAGCACAGAGAATAAATGCTCCTTTATTCCCTTGATCATTTTGCCGTCGACGAAAGCGACTGCTGGTGCATTGCTAAGCTCCAGCCGCAGGCCTCGCTCTTCCTGCAAAACCTTGATTTCAAAGTTGGAGAAGTCGCGAAGAAGTTGCCTCACATCATCCGTATCTGCACCACAGTTCAGTACTGCCAGGGAACAGGTACGAAACAGGTGATACAACCCCCCCTGACTGGTATCAAGTAACTTATTGACTTCTTCCTGGGACAGGATATCTAGGTTCCCCTCTGGAGAGACCCGAATACTGACGACTACGTCACTCATTTAATTTTCCTGCATAAACTGATCCGCTGGCCTGGCCAAGGATTGCTAACAACTCGGGTCTGTGTTGCTGCATTTCCTCCAGCGTTAACCCTTCCAGAGAATGTGGGAACTTGAGCCATTCATCAGTTTCATACAAAAAGTAGTCGGGCTCCCGGTCGGTAAGATTTCGAGTTGGTTTGTAATAGGGTACAGCTACCCGAATATCATTGGGTGTATTAAGCCGGGCTTTTACGGTTAAGTGTTTGATCACTGCTTCAATGCTTTTACCAGTATCAAATACATCGTCAACAATAAGCAGTTTGTCCTCATGGGTCACGTTCTTGATCAGGTAGTTCATGCTGTACACCTGAACTTCATCTGCCCTGCCATCGATACCCTGGTAGGACGATGTACGAATGGCGATATGATCTGCCACAACCCCTTGGAGTTGAAGTATCTCCTGAACTGCGATTCCAATAGGAGCACCTCCTCGCCAGATGGCGAGTATAAAACTGGGATAAAAACCACTATCAAAAACATTCAAGCCAAGACGCATACTGTCTTCCAGTAATTGCTGTGCATCCAAATAGCGTTTCTCTGTCACCCTGGGTTATTCTCCCTAATTCCCTGTTAGTAAATAGAAGATGCAGGCTAGGCGAGACTCGAGTGGATAACAAGCAGTTTCTCATCGAACAAGACGTGTTGCTGGATGCGTACCGACTAGGGGTTAAGATATTCAATGCTGGTTTTCGTCCAACATTTATCGTCGGACTATGGCGCGGTGGTAGCACCATCGGAATTGCGGTTCAGGAATGCCTTCAGGCACTCGATATTGAAACCGACCATATATCGATCCGGACTTCCTATTCCGGAGTGGCTAACTATCAAGAAATGATCGACAACCCGAAAGATGCCATCCGCGTACACGGAACCCAGTACCTTCTGGAATCACTCAACAAGACGGACTCGCTGTTGATCGTCGATGATGTGTTCAGCACCGGTTTGAGTGTCGATGCAGTCATCAGGCGATTGCAGAACCGTTTGAAAAGGAACATGCCTGATGAAATCAGGGTTGCGAGTCTCTGGTACAAGCCAAAACAAAACCGCACTGACCGGAAGCCGGATTTTTACGTGCATGAAAGTGACAATTGGCTCGTACTTCCCTACGAACTGTGCGGACTGACGAAAGATGAGCTAGGTGTTCACAAAGCGTTTGTGCTGCCTCTTCTCAAGAATCGCGGACGCCTTGGGTCTTCAGAGAGAAAGAAATAAACCTGCTAGGGATGCACTCATAAAGTTTGCAAGGGTCGCTGCAAAAACGGCCTTGAGTCCAAGTTGAGCTATCTCATCCCTGCGCTCGGGCGCCATGATGCCAATACCCCCCATTAAAATGGCAATACTGGATAAGTTGGCAAATCCACATAGCGCGAACGTAACGATAGCCTGGGTATGATTCGACAGTGAGTCCTTCATATTTATGAAGTCCACATAAGCAACAAATTCATTCAATATCAGTTTTTGACCGATTAGCCCGCCTGCAGCGTTCGCCTCGTTCCAGGGTACACCCATGATCCAGGCCACCGGTTGAAACACAAAGCCGAGAATTGTCTGGAAAGTAATGTCCGGGAATCCGACAAATCCGCCAACCCAACCAAGGAGGCCGTTTAATAATGCAATCAGTGAGATGAACGCCAGTAGCATGGCGCCAACATTAAGTGCGATTTGTAACCCGAATGAAGCGCCACTCGCGGCGGCATCCAGAACATTTGTATAAAGCGTATCCTCCGTTTCGATCTCGTCCAGTTCATTTTTCGGCTGTTCTGTTTCTGGGATAATGATCTTGGCCATCATCAGTGCACCGGGTGCGGCCATGAAACTGGCGGCCAGCAGGTACCTAATCTCAACTCCCATGCTGGCATATCCTGCCATTACTGAACCCGCAATGGAGGCGAGCCCACCTACCATGATGGCGAAAAATTCAGATCGAGTCATCGAAGGTATGAAGGGCCGCACAACAAGCGGAGCTTCGGTCTGGCCGACGAATATGTTCGCGGCTGCTGAAAGGGACTCGGGTCGACTGGTTTGAAGTGCTAACTGCAAAGCGCCGCCAATCAGTCTCACTATCCAGCCCATAATCCCCAGGTGATACAGTACGGCGATAAGTGAAGAAAAGAAAATAATGATTGGCAGGACCTGGAAGGCGAAGATAAACCCCAGCGACTGGTTACCTATATTTCCAAACAAGAAGTTAATACCTTCCTGGCTGTAAGTCAGTATATTGGATACGCCAACGGCAACTACTTCGAGGAACTGCTTGCCAGCAGGAACATATAACACGAATGCGCCAATGGATGCCTGAATCAGAAAAGCACCAAGTACAGATCGTAAATTTATCCGGCGTCGATTAGAGGAAGCCAGGTAAGCAACAGCAGGAATAATAACTATACCGAGCAGGCTAATCATGGACACTTCCTTTCTTTTTTTTGTTGGGTGATGATCGTGAATAAAGCGCGATTATTGAAGTCTCGCATCGCTTTGTAAAGGAGATTTACCTGATGTTCAAACGAATGCTTCTTATTTTACTGATTGGATTAGTGACGAGTTCTTGTTCCGCTGAAACAGAAAGGATCCTGGTCAAGGTCGTTGTCGTCACCATGTTTGAGAGTGGCGAGGTGACGGGCGATAAACCGGGAGAATTCCAGTTCTGGGTGGAAAGGCTTGATCTCAAACACGTTTATCCCTTTGAGATGGGCGAATATGAGCTTCGAATGAATGATGATGGCGTGCTCGGCGTTTGTCTCGGTGGTGGTATCCCTAACGCTACAGCGTCGATAATGGCGCTCGGTCTGGACACGCGCTTTGATCTGACCAAAGCCTATTGGCTGATTGCTGGCATTGCCGGGGCCGACCCGGAGGATATGTCACTGGGTTCTGCGGCCTGGGCGCGTTGGATAATTGATGGCGATCTGTTGTACGAAATAGATGCACGCGAAATACCGGACGGTTGGCCCTATGGCATGATTCCACTTGGTGCACAAAAACCTGCTGACGGGCCGCAGGATATCAGGACGGGTTGGTCGCTCAATACGATTGCCTTCGAACTCAACCAGGATCTGGTCAACTGGGCGTTCAAGGTGAGCAAGGACACGTTTATTCCTGATGGAGTGGACATAAAGATATTTCGTCGGCAGTTTGATGGATACCCTACTGCACAAAAACCACCTTTCGTTACCATCGGCGAAACGCTTTCTGCGAGTACCTATTGGCATGGCGCGCTCATGAGCAAGTGGGCTAACGACTGGGTTAAGCTATACAGCAATGAGCAGATGAACTTCATGACCGCCAACATGGAAGACAGTGGTACGCTAACGGCATTGCATCGTTTGGGCAGAATCAAGCTGATTGATACAGACCGGATCATGGTTCTCAGGACTGCTAGTAATTTCACCATACCACCACCAGGTAAGGATGCGGCATGGAGCAGCACCGCACCCTATCCGGACGATGGGCTTCCCGCCAAAGAATCAGCTTTCAGGGTTGGTAACTCTGTGGTTAAGGAGATATTGAAAAATTGGAATTTGTTTGAGGATCGTCAATGGAAAGATGCGACCTACCGCACACACATTGAGTGACACGGTTCACAGATTTTTTGTTATTGTTGTTTCCAGACAAGTGTCAACTCAGGTGGATCACGCAACTTTATTGTGACCTCGGTCACACTTCCGTGGTTGGAAAATACAATAACGAGTTTTTATAATACCGTTGGGACCGTTCGTCTAACAATAGGGTGAAGTACTTCACAGTTTTAGGAACTGAACAGGATTTATTCGATGTTTCTAGTTAATCTTCTTTTGTATTGTTATTACTTGGAGATTGGAAATGGACATAACTACAATGACACGTTGTACTGTTGTATTCCTTATTCTTGTGGTAATTCTTGGCGGCAATCTGGAAGACAACATGATTGCCCGTTTGGGAATAACGGCTAGCTATGGATATGCTGCAGGTGCGGCGCTAATAGGAACTGCACTCATTGCAGGCCGGAATATATTCATCATTGCTGCGATTGTGATGTTCAGTATAAGCGCAAATATGCCTGCAGACTTCAGCCTGAACTTCGGATTTGACCGGGATTATTATGCAGGCTTGATGATGGCGATCGTATTACAGCCTTTTCTTGTAAGAGTACTGGAGTGATTCGCAAATCTTCCAGGGGAGCATGGAGCAGTACCGCGCTCAAAGATTCTCTGCCTGCGCGATAACCCGATCAATACACTGGGCAACCAGCGATAATTCTTAACTCCAACCCCTGTTCTGCAACCTAACCTGGTGCAGTTATACTAGGATAACTCTAAGAGATTAGAATTATGCCGCACGAAAACCAACTCCCCTCTGATTCACATCCCTATGCACGGCACAACCTTCTCGTAGGATCTCTAATCGTCCTGTTAATTATTAGTGGCTATCTATCGATCAAACAATTTTCTGATCATGACAATTCTGTGCTTTCCAACAACCTATTTTCACAGGAACTCATAGAAGAATGTGTCGCTTTATACCTCGATAAAGTACCAACCAGAAACGAGTTAGCGCCAGATATCCTCGCACCCAGACTGTTGGATGACGTCGCGGAAATAGAAAAGTATTTAGCAGAATTCCCCATCGACGAATACACAATATCGAGTGTGCATGGAATTGGTGAGTTCTATCTTGACAACATTGAAGATTTCATTAAAGACCGGTTACGAAAAGGAAAGATATGGGAGCCAAGCACCGTTCAGTTAATGGGTAATTACGTACGATTCGGATCTACTGTCATCGACGCGGGCGCACATATTGGTTCTCACACAATAGTTATGGCAAATCTTGTTGGTCCAAACGGTCGAGTCTATGCCTTTGAACCTCAGAAAAAAATATATAGGGAGCTCTATCATAATTTGAAACTGAATAATCTCAACAACGCTATTCCCTTAAGGTATGCACTTGGAGACGAAGCAGGTGTAATAGAAATGAATGTTGCCTCAATAGGAAATGAAGGCGGCACGAGTATTGGGGTTGGTGGAGACAAGGCTGAACTGCGTACGATTGATGGCTTTAATTTTAACAATGTTTCATTTATCAAGATCGATGTCGAACAATTCGAAGATCCTGTTCTTGTAGGGGCGAGGAACACCATTGCCATTCATAAGCCCATTTTGCTCGTCGAAATTCAAGGTGGATTCGATTTTGATACTGCGCCCGAGGATATACGAGATAAAGTCAGGCATACCGTTGATAAAATTAAGGCTATGGGTTACTCAGTAGTTAGAGTCGGGGTTTATGATTATTTAGGCATCCCCAATACTCTGTGAATAGAATATTAAGAATCCTCGAACATGTTACAGTCTGTTGCAAATTGTATATCCAACACTGATTAGAGAGCGAACCCGACCCAAGGAGTACTAAAGTGAAAGCCGTAAAAATATTCACGATATTGATCCTGGTATACGTCGGGATGGTAATTGTTTTCGAATCTCTACTGGGGTACTACCAGCCTGAAAACCAAAGTACGCTCATTATCACAACAACAGATGAAGACGGTATCGAAAAAAATAGAGTTCTTGCACGCCTGGAAAGTAACGGCCAACTCTATATCGCCGCTAACCACTGGCCTCGTGCCTGGTACTATCAAACGTTAGACAACCCGAACGTGCAAATTACTTTCGAGGGGGACACAAGCGATTATCTTGCCGTTCCGGTAACCGGGGAAGAGCACGAACGTGTGAACAGCGATAACAGGCATAGCATAGTATTTCGAATTTTAGTCGGGTTCGCGCCGAGATACTTTTTTCGACTCGAACCCAGGTAATGTGAAGAGTTTTGTGGTGAACCTACCCTGCAATGCGTTTTTGATGCACGGCTCAAAGGATGATTTGGAACCTGATCAAAGATTCTCTGCTTGCGCAATAACCCGTTCAATACCCTGGGCAACCAGCTGGCAAACGGATTCGTCATTACCAGTAATTTCAGGAAGCTGCGAAAGTAAGGGTTCAGCATCCTTGGTAGCTGAGCCTTGCAAAATCATTAGTTCGTAAAGCTCGAATACCAGCAACCATTCATCAGCGTGGTGTTCGAGGATGTCGGAATGCAACTGCTGCAGGGATCCGACCTCAATAGATTGTTTCTCCCGCAGGTCTCGCAGGGCTTGATAAACTTTAAATAGAAGCTGATCTGATTCTGACCAGTGTCGAGCAGTGGTTTTCTCTGTAGGCGGATCATGTAGCTGGAAGGTAGTTGGATCAGCGGAACCACCGGTGACTGAAATAATTTCGGTGCCCACTGCCATGTCGTATTGACCCCAATCGGGGTCGAACAATATTGCTCCTGCAACATCGGTTACCCGGCAATTTTTAAAACTGAAGAGAATATTCTTCTGGTCCCGTCGCTCAATAGTTATCAGATTGCCGTCGACAACAACACCGGAGACGAATTCCAGTATTGCAGGTGCCCCTGCCTCAATCCCGGCGAAGCGAAGCTCATCTATGCTGTATTCGGACAGGCAGCGGCTGAATTCGTTGACGTGGCCTACAGGTGAACCAAATCCGCTAGAGTGGAAATCAATACCCTGGCCGATGAGCTGTTCGCCGTTCCAGGCTAACTGAGTTTTCCCGGTCGTCCTTACGTAGGCGATATTGTCCATCGCATCGATTACCAGTTCCGAAACGATGCCGCTGACCTGAATTCCGGAGTTGTAAACCAGTGTGGAGACTGTTTCACTTGCGATGGCTTTTCTCACCGATGAGGCGCCACCCCTGGTTTGGGCCATGCCTTTAGCCGCATCCTCGAGTACCTGGCTTAGATGGCGGCAACTATGGGTGACGTAAAGTTGGGGTTGTTCGGTTGTAATGTCGTAGGGATGTTCAATAGCGTTAATGGTCAGCAGTTTTTTCTCAACCTTCGAATCATCCAGGCAATTTCTGCTTTCACCGAGCGAAGATAGTAGTCCTGCGCCAAATATTTTGTAGTCGGAAAGGTCTCCCACCAGGCCATACTCGACAGTCCACCAATGTAACCTGGCCAGGAGTGCGGCTTCGGAAGAATTATCATTGGCTGTTGTTGCGTCACTTAGTCGACGCTCAGCTTCCTGCGTTTCCTCGTCAGTGGCATGGGGATTTTCTTTCGTGATGGATAAATGGCGAATGGCCTCGTAGACAAATTCATCCTGTTTTGAGGACAGGGCTTTCATACCAATCTCACCGAACTTCTGCAGGAATTCTGCATAGTCCACATCAATCAGGAAAGGAGCGTGACCAGCTGACTCATGCAATATGTCGGGGGCAGGGGTGTATAAAATCTGGTCAATAGTGCGCATATTCATGGCAATCACAAGGATTCGCCGTGACTGAAATTCCATAAAGATCGCGGGCGGGATAAAGCCATCAACGCCGAGGGCTTTCCAGCCAATGTGTTCCAGACTGGCGTTCATGTCATCAATCGAGGGAATATGCTCGATGCTGATACCGGTACGCCGTAACCCTTCCAGATAAAGCGGATGTGCGGTTTCACCTAACTGAAATCGAAGTTGGTGCATGAGAAAACGCCACACCGCATGGTCGCGAGGCGTGTATGCTTTATAGTCCTGAACCTGGACAAAACTACGAAGATGGGTTGGGAGGGCGGATATAATGTCCCGCTGTCGTGTACTTTGCTTAGTCATCTGGCAAGATGCTGCCTTGCATCGGTTCGAGTTTACGCATATCAATATTCAACAGGCAGGGACCATCTTTGTCCAGGGCCTGGGCAAATGCAGCCTTGAACTGCTCAAGGGACTCTACATTAAAACCCGTCACACCCATACTTTCTGCAAACATTTTGAAATCAACAAAGCCAAGGTTGACCTCGCCGATACGACCTTCGAATTGCCTCATTTGCAGACCGCGAAGTACACCATAGCCACCATCGTTAAAAACGCAGACGATAAGCGGCACACCATATTGAGCTGCGGTAGCGAGTTCAGTCGCATGTAACATGAGTCCACCATCACCATGAATGACTACGGTTTTCTTGCCAGTGCCAATTGCCATGCCAATCGCCAGGGGTAGCCCGGGACCAATAGCGCCAGAGGTTGGGCCGATAAATGTATTTGGCTCGTAAATTTCCAGAAGTTGGTTGGCAAAAAAATACGCGGGTACGGTTGAATCACGGGCGATATTACCTTCCCTTGGCAAGCCTGCACGAATAGTATCCATGATCCCCTCATAGTCAGGACCGATGCGTTTTCGCAATCCCTGTTTAACCCCTTTGCCGGATTGTTGGATTTTCCTAAGAAATTCGTCGTCTCCGGGTTCCGGGTTAAGTTGTAAGGATATGGCTTGTAACAGCTCGTTTGCATCTCCCTCAATTGCAAGGTCTGCAACATGTAATCGGTTGAGTGTGGCGGGATCTATATCCAGGTGCAGAAGTTTACCGGGGGGTTTCAGGTTTGCACTCCTGCCGTTCACTCCGACCTGAAACCGGGTGCCGATTGCGATTGTCAGTTCGCAATCGGTGAGGTCTTCGTGCAATCGCCTGCTTTGGTAAATGTTGCCGATGCACAAAGGATGGTCTTCGGGGATCGCTCCGCGACCGTTTGCAGTAGTAAAAACGGGTGCGTTCAGCATCTCTGCGAACTGGATCAGCTCCTGGTCCGCCCGGCTTCGAGTTACACCGCCACCGGCTATGATGATGCGTTTCTTATGCAGTGCAATGAGTTCCGCTGCCTGGGTGATCAGCGATGGGTCAGGCGAGTTGGCTGATACCGGCGTAAACTGGAGCGTGCTTGTTTCAGTTTTATCGTATTGCAGGTTGATAGGAATTTCCACGGCTCCCGGTTGCGGGCGACCTGACAACATATCC
>JAPUGI010000254.1 GCA_027292925.1 Gammaproteobacteria bacterium | reverse complement strand
CCAGGTTCGAGAGAATCATGATCGAATGCGCGCTCAGACAGACCGGTGGTCGCAAACGCGATGCATCTTTGCTGCTAGGCTGGGGTCGCAACACCCTGACCCGAAAAATCAATGAACTGGGGCTTGGCAGCAGCGATCTTGTAGATTGAACAATATAGCTGGTAAAAATGTTTCATATCGCACTGTTTGAACCCGAGATACCGCCAAACACGGGTAATATTATGCGGCTGTGTGCCAACACCGGTGTTCACCTGCATCTCATCAAACCCCTGGGATTTGACCTGGATGATAAGCAATTAAAGCGGGCGGGCCTGGATTATCGGGAATACGCGAGCGTCACGACACACGAGTCTTTATCAGCCTTAACCCAGGTATTAGTGCCCGGCAGAATTCTAGCCATAACGACAAAAGGCCAGACAACCCATGCTGACATAAGCTATCGATATGATGACCTGATTTTGTTTGGGCCAGAAACCAGGGGATTACCCGAGGCGATACTGAATGATCTGCCGGTGGATCAGCGAATCCGGATACCAATGCTTGCCAACAGTCGCAGCCTTAACCTGTCAAATGCAGTTGCGGTGGTGGTTTATGAAGCATGGCGTCAGACATGTTTCACTCGGTCCGACCGGGACGCGGACGCTTCGGCGTGAAGCCATGCTCTTCCCTCTCGGCGTTTTGCTCGGGCGCAAATCACCTGCCGGGGGCCATGTTTCACTCGGTCCGACGCTTCGGCGTGAAGCCATGCCCATCCCTCTCGCAACTTGGCTACGCCAAATTGCTGCCGGGGGTCGTGTTTGACCTATCGGTCAAGCCACGCCCTATTATTGGATCTTGTTTTCCTGTTGGGCTTTTACCAGGCGCGATTGCTCAAAGATAGCATCAAAATTCACCGGGGAGAGCATCAATGGAGGGAAACTTCCTTTTACTACAAGGGAATCAATCGCTTCTCTTGCATAGGGAAATAACACGCTGGGGCAAAAGCTGCCCAGCGTATGCGCTAGGATCTCCTCATCGACCCCGCTAACCTGGAAGATGCCAGACTGCTGGACCTCCGCAAGGTACATGACTTCATCATCTTCAGTTTTGGCAGTGACCGTCAGGCTAAGCACGACTTCCCACAGATCTCCTTCTTCCAGGCGGCCGTGCTTTGTGTTCAGCTCAAGATTAATTTTCGGTTTCCAACCGACTCGAAAACTGTTGGGAGAACCAGGTGATTCAAAGGACGCATCTTTGAGGTAGATCCTCTGCAGTGCAAACTGCCTGTTTGCTGGTTTTTCGCTCGTATCCTGTTGCTGTTCACTCATAATTTATTCCGCAAGTTCAAGCTCACGCTGTTACTTCACCACCGGCAGGTTGCTGGCCGTCCATTCGCCCATACCACCTGCGAGACGACGAACGTTTTCATATCCCCTGGCTTTGAGCCTTCGACCAATAGTCCCGGCGTGCTGACCAATTTTACAGACCAGGACAATCGGTTTGTCCTTAAACGACTCTAACTCTTCCAACCGCGAATCAAAACTTGAAAAAGGCATACTGACGGCGCCCGCAATATGTCCATTGCCGAACTCCTTGCCATCTCGAATGTCAACAATAACAGCCCCCTCCCTGTTCACCAGTGTTACCAGATTGGTAGGGCTAATTGCAGCACCTCCCCGCTTGCCTTCATTAATCACGAAAGCGACGGTAAGGAACAGTAAGATACCTATCAGAATGTAATGATTACCAGCAAATTCAAATAGTTGCTCAACCAATTTTGGACAGATCCACCGAAGAAAATCAGTCGCGCAGTATACACAAAAAGTATTGTTAGGGTCAGAGTGAATAGCGCTTACTTAGACACTTGAAGCTAATACAGTCTGCTCGCACGAGGCTCGTGAGGAAGTGAGGGTAGCCACGAGGGGGACGCCTAGTCGGCCGCAAGCCAGCGGAGGCGAGGGAACCCGTTGATATTTTCTTGAGGAAACTTATGAGCACAAATACGAACAAAACGTCAAAGTAGCCGTTCTACTCTGACCCTGAATATGCATGTAAACTCAATGTATGACAAAAATCTCACCCCATGTCCTAATAGTGCTTGATGGTTGGGGACATCGCGAGGATCGGGAAGCCAACGCAATTGCCCTTGCCAACACACCCACCTGGGATCAGCTATGGCAGCACGCGCCACACTGCCTGATATCAGGTTCCGGGACGGATGTGGGTCTGCCTGACGGACAGATGGGTAACTCCGAGGTTGGGCATATGAGTCTTGGTGGAGGCAGGGTAGTCGCCCAGGACTTCACTCGCATTAGCAAGGCGATCGCTGACAATAGTTTTTTCACCAACCCCGTACTGACATCCACATTCAAGCAGTTGGCTGGTAACGGAAAATCGTTACACCTGTTTGGTTTGCTCTCTCCCGGCGGCGTACATAGCCATGAAGATCATATCCGCGCTGCAGTTAAAATGGCATTTGATAATGGCGTCATTACTGTTTTTATGCATGCATTTCTTGACGGCCGGGATGTTCCTCCAAAATCTGCGCTGGCTTCCCTGCTGCACATTGATGAATTCATCCGCCAGAATGGCCGCGGAGGCATCGCATCAAGTGTTGGTCGTTACTATGCAATGGATAGGGACAATCGCTGGGAGAGGGTAGAACCTGCCTATTACCTGGTGACCCATGGAATCTCTGATTACACTGCCGAATCGCCTGAAGAAGCTTTGCATGAGGCCTACCGTCGCGGCGAAAGCGATGAATTTGTTAAGCCAACCACGATCGCGGTTTCCGGGCAGTCAGTCGCCATGTCCGATGGTGATGCCGTTGTCTTTATGAATTTTCGTGCGGATCGCGCAAGGGAAATCACCCGGGCATTTACCGATGATGACTTCCCCGAGTTTAACCGCAACAATCCCCCACAACTGGCTTCATTTATCACGCTGACTAAATACTCAGAAGACATAGACGCGCCGTTTGTATTTGCACCTCGATGCCTCAAGAACAGCCTGGGGGAAGTCCTGAGTGACATCGGCATGAGCCAACTGCGTCTCGCCGAAACAGAAAAATACGCTCATGTAACTTTCTTTTTCTCCGGCGGAAGAGAAGCCCCCTTTGCTAATGAAGATCGTGTTCTCATTCCATCACCAAAAGTTGCCACCTACGATTTACAACCTTCGATGAGCGCGCCCGAGGTGACTGACGAACTCGTTAAGGCGATAGAATCAGGAAAATATAATCTGATCATCTGTAATTATGCTAATGGTGATATGCTCGGACATACCGGAAATCTTCTCGCATCCATCGAGGCAGTTGAATGCCTGGACCAATGTCTCGCCAGGGTCATCGCTGCTCTTAAGTCGTGCGACGGACATTGTCTGATCACAGCAGATCACGGCAATGTGGAGCAGATGAAAGACGAGTCTACCGGCCAGGCTCATACCGCCCACACTACGGAACTGGTACCACTAATTTACGTGGGTAGCAAAAAAGTTACCCTGACAAATTCCGGGGGCACACTTAGCGATGTTGCGCCGACACTGCTAACACTTATGGATATACGACAACCAGAAGAAATGACCGGCAATTCGCTGGCCTGTCTTGAGCCGGGATGACCGTGCACGAATCGAAGGGCTTCAACTAAAGGCACCTTAAATAAAAAGGAGCAGACCAAAACTATGATACGTGCTTTTTCACTACTTCTTGTACTCGGCTTTTACGCGGCGATTCCCGCGATTGCGGAACAAGAAAGAGACCAGGCAGAACTTGAAGAAAAGTTGCAAGAACTTGAATCAGAAATCAACAAATTCAAAGAGATGCTCGATAAAACGCGTGGGGAAAAATCCAGCCTGGAGAGCAATTTGGAGTACAACGAAAAGAATATCAACGACCTACTCAAAAAAATTCAGAATATCGAATCTGACCTGACTGAAGGTGAAGACAGGATTGGGCGATTATTAGATGAGGAGAGAGAACTTCGGCTGGCAAAATCAGAACAACAGCAGTACATCGCTGATCAAATCCGGGCTGCCTATAAAATAGGCGATCAGGCGTACCTGAAAGTTTTGTTGAACCAGGAAGACCCAAACCAGATCTCGAGAATGTTGACTTATTACGACTACTTTAACCGTGCCAGGGCAGAGCAGATTCAAGCCTACAACCAAACTATCGAGCAATTGCAGAGTGTGACGAAGCTGATTGATTCGGAAAACCAAATCCTGGCAAACAACGGACTTAAGCTGCAACTCGAGCGCTCCGAGCTAATGTTGGTGCAGGCTACCAAACGTAAGGTACTAGTGGCCTTAAACAAGGAAATTTCGGCTACCGGAATGGAAATAGAGAAACTCGTTGCCGACAGGCTGCAGCTGGAACAACTGATCCAACGCATCCAGGCGGGGATTTCAAACCTGCCTACACCAGCAGATGTGGTTCCATTTGAATCTCTCAAAGGTCAACTGCTATTACCGGTAGCCGGTCAGATTAGCCACCGTTACGGCACTAGGCGCAATGCAGGAAAACTCAGGTGGAGTGGTCTGCTCATAAACGCGGCAGAGGGAGAGCCAGTCTACGCTGTACACTATGGACGGGTCGTATTCTCTGACTGGTTACGTGGCTTTGGCCTTCTTATGATTATTAACCATGGGGAAGGTTACATGAGCCTTTACGGGCACAATCAAGTATTATATCGAGAAACGGGTGACTGGGTCACTGCAGGAGATACTATTGCCGCTGTCGGTGATAGTGGTGGCCAAAACAAACCCGGGCTCTATTTTGAAATCAGGGCCGCAGGTAAAACTGCAGACCCACAATTGTGGTGCCTGGCACGTTCAAAGCACGCCGCGTAACCGAGGAACCTTCATGCATTACCTGAAAAAATTACTGCCCATGATGCCTGTCCTGCTATGTATGCAGGTAATTGCATCCGAAGGTCCAGGAAGTGAAGTAGATCCCACGCTACCACCAAGATTGCCACTGAACGAACTACGGGTATTTGCCGAAGCATTTGACCGGGTAAGCAGCGCTTATGTAGAAGAAATTGATGATCGTACGCTGCTGGAAAATGCCATTAAAGGCATGCTGTCACAATTGGATCCGCATTCCGCTTACCTGGATCGTTCTTCATTTTCGGACCTGCAGGAGGCCACCACCGGAAACTATGGCGGACTTGGCCTGGAAGTCGGGATGGAAGACGGTTTCGTCAAGGTGATTGCGCCCATAGATGATACTCCGGCTGCTAAAGCTGGTATCGAACCCGGCGACCTGATCATTGAGCTAAATGACATGCCTGTAAAAGGAATGAGTTTGACCGAAGCCATCAGAGGCATGAGGGGTGAGGCAGGGAGCGAAGTGAAACTAACTATCGTGCGTGAGGGGAATGCCTTTCCAAAGGAACTGGTCCTTATTCGTGAAATTATCCAGGTTGCCAGTGTCAAGCAGCGTTTGCTGGAAGATGGATATGGCTACCTTCGAATTGCCCAATTCCAGAGCAAGACCGGGGCAGAAGTAGAAAAAGCAATAGAGAAACTCTCCGAAGAAGGCCGACTGTTCGGTCTGATCATTGACCTGCGAAACAACCCGGGTGGTGTTCTTCAATCGGCAGTCGAGGTATCAGATGTCTTCGTATCTGAAGGATTGCTCGTCTACACAACCGGCAGGCTCAGCAACGCCGATCTCAGGTTCAATGCCACAACCCCTGATGCAACTGGTGGTGTACCAATCGTAGTTTTGGTTAATGAAGGTACAGCATCCGCTTCTGAAATTGTCGCCGGTGCACTTCAGGACCATAACCGTGCCGTCATCATGGGCACCAATACATTTGGCAAGGGATCAGTGCAGACAATATTGCCGCTTAACAATGAAAAGGCGATCAAACTAACTACAGCTTTGTACTTCACTCCCAATGGCCGTTCGATACAGGCCGAAGGAATCGTCCCGGATATCTGGGTAGATCGCTCCAAGGTGACAAAGTTGAAAGGGAACCCATGGCGAGTCAAGGAAAAGGATCTGCCAGGGCATCTGGCTAACGGCAATGGGGAGAATGCTGCGCAGCCATCGTCGAGCAACGTGGAACTGGCCACCCAGGACTACCAACTCAACGAAGCGCTGGCATTACTCAAGGGGTTGAATATACTATCAAGGAAATCAAAACAACCTCAGGGATAAACCTTTTGGGAAGAAAGCGCTGCTAGCTGTTCTTTACAAGCCGCTCAGGGCTGTTCTTTACAAGCCGCTCAGGGCTGTTTTTTCCATCCCGCTCAGGGCTGTTTTCCTCCTGATCGCCTCCGCCGTCTCCCAGGCAGACCAAACTAGCCTCCAGACATCTCAACGCTCTTCTTACGTTGCCATCATCATCGATGATCTTGGCCATAGCTATTCCCGGGGCCTAAGAGCCGTACGCCTGCCTGCACCCCTGACCTACGCAATTTTGCCCTACAGCACGCATGCAAAAAGGCTGGCTGATGCAATCTATGAATCCGGCAAGGAAGTTATGGTGCACCTGCCGATGCAAAATCTAGGAAATATACCCATTGGTCCGGGCGGACTAACAAGTAACTTGACCCGTCTCGAATTCCAACTGGCGGTATCAATGGCAATTT
>JAPUGI010000253.1 GCA_027292925.1 Gammaproteobacteria bacterium | reverse complement strand
GGTCAATGAACTTGTTAGCAAATTACTGGGCAGCTGAGACGCATTAGCTAGTTCTTGTCCAGATTCAGACATCACCGTGGCTAGTTCCTTCCTACGTAATTGTTTTTACTACCTAACATTTTCACAGTGTGGTGAAATATTGTTAATTTGTCTATTTCTGGAACAGGAACTAGCTGACCAGCGAATATTGTTCAAACACTTCCTGATACTTTACAGGAGGCTTAATGTTGAGCCGTTGCCGCACCTCTTCGATCGGATGCTGTAGTAGTGATTCCCAATCTTGCTCTGGTAACCACGCCGCTTTCTTACCTGCCCGGTAGGCCTGCCACATGGCTTTTTTGACTTCAGGGCCCAGCTCCTGAGTAATCTTGAACATACCGACGATAGCGATGATGCCAAGCCCCCGATTCCTCGTTTGGGCGTAAGTGAATGCGAGAAGACAAGCTTCGCCAAATGTATCTGTGCCATATCCTGTTGTGACATGCCAGAGATCGTGGGAATCTCGCAATCTTTCTCCGAATAGACGAAGCGCGGGGTCCTGCATCGGATCATCGTTCTGGCTTGCCTCGACCAGACCATCTGCAGTGATTCCCTCGGTTTCAACGAAGTTCAGATAGTGACGTCCCAGGCTGTCAGCTTCCAACTGCCGTAACTCCTCTTGATTTTGAAGCGTGGTGAGTAATCGGCGTTGTTCCAGCAGAATTTGTTTTCCGGTTTCAGTTTGTTTGAAACGATCAAACGATTTCTCAAGCGCGTTACCTGACATCGCTTTGATAACGATGAAGACCTGTTCCGTTTGTTCAGGGTCATCGATCAGTGTCTTAAGGGCTTTCATCGCAACTATCGGCTGCATGCGGGATTTCTTTCTAAGCGGTACTGGATTTGCATTGTCGGTCATAGCTGTTAATCTCATTATCTACAATAATGTTGATAATAACCTTATAAACATGAATGTCAATAACAAAAGTAATAAAAAACGGCGACGCAGAACCCCGGAAGAGGCTAGAGCGTCGATCATGGAAGTTGCGGCGGAACGACTGGGGCGACTTGGCCTTGATGGTCTTAACATCTCCGGAGTGGCTAAGGCAGCGGGAATGTCTCATGCGACAGTGATTCATCACTTTGGTAGTACCGGCGCAATGAGGGAGGCATTACTACAGAAAATGACACGAGAGTTATTATCCGATGTGATGGAAGCACTCCAGCACGAGCAGTCGGCAGATAAAGTCCTGGAACGATTATTTAGCACCTTGTCTCGAGATGGCCATGGCAAGTTGTTAGCCTGGTTGGCTCTGGACAGCCAGCTAGCCGGGTTCGACTCAACAACTTCTACCGGTGATTTATTCAAGAACATAATTGATTCCATCGCCAGCGAGAGTGGTAGTAGAACAGACGCCAAACATCAGGTGTATCTCGTGGCTGTCGCCGCCCTCGGCCTTGGCATTTGTGGCGAAGTGTTGGCGAAGTTGGTGGGCCTGTCGGAAAAGGAAGCTGGTCAGTTTCCCAGCTGGCTGGCGGAGCACCTACAAACCCTCTAATTTTCACATTTCAGTTCAAATTGACGGCGGGTCATTATAGAATTCGCCACTTCACATGACTGGCGATTATTAGGTGGGATTGACCACCGGGAAGTGTGGAGCAGCCAAGAAGCCGTTCGCCTGGGCGCCCAAACATTTATGACTTGGAGTCTGCCCAATGACTACGAATCTTGAACTACTGGATCAAAATGATCCTGCCGTTTATGCCGCGCTTTGCGGAGAGGAAGCACGGCAGCGTACCGGCATTGAACTGATCCCGTCTGAGAACTACACCTTTCCTGAGGTGCTTGCGGTACTAGGCAGTGTATTTACCAACAAGTACTCCGAAGGTTATCCCGGCCGCCGTTATTATGGCGGGCAAGAATTCACCGATGAAATAGAAAACCTGGCGCGTGATCGGGCGAAGGCGGTATTTCGATGTGAACATGCCAATGTACAACCACTGTCGGGGTCAGCCATGAACCAGGCGGTATATCTGGGGCTTCTCGAACCCGGAGATACCATTTTGGCAATGGATCTGTCCCACGGTGGTCACCTGACTCATGGTGCACCGGTCTCGCACATGGGCAAGCTGTTCAATTTTGTGCGTTATGTCACAGATCCCAGTGATGGTTCCATTGATTATGATCAGATCAGGAAGGATGCACTGGAACACAAGCCTAAGTTGGTGCTGTGTGGATATACTTCTTATCCCCGTGATATTGACTACGAGAAGTTCAAGGAAATCGCAGACGAGGTTGGCGCCATTACCATGACCGACGCCTCACATTTTGGCGGCCTCGTCGCAGGTGGATCCATGAGAAATCCCTTTGACTATGATTTCGATATAGTCACCACGACCACCCACAAGTCCCTGCGCGGTCCGCGAGGCGGTATGGTTCTGTGCAAGAAATCTTTTGCCAAGAAAATCGATAAGTCTGTGTTTCCCGGGTTACAAGGCGGACCCCATATGAATGCAATTGCCGCCATCGCCATTACCCTGCTGAAAGCTCAAGGCGAAGAATTCAGACAATACGCAAGCCAGGTGTTGGTCAATTCAAAAACACTCGCGGGCGCGTTGATGGAAAAGCAAGCGACGCTGGTAACCGGTGGTACGGATAACCACATGATGGTGGTTGATACCGTCGCCAGTTTCGGGCTGGATGGAAGAGTCGCGGAAGAAGCACTCGATAAGGTCCAGATCACGACCAATAAACAGATTATTCCGGATGACCCCAATCCACCTTTACGGCCCAGTGGTATTCGAATTGGCACTCCCGCCGCAACGACGCGTGGCATGAAAGAGGCGGATATGCACCAGCTCGCGAATTGGATAGTGGCTTGCCTACAAAATCCTGATGATGAGGCGAACCTGTCCCGGATCAGGTCAGAGGTTGAAACGTTTTGCAGCGGGTTCCCAGTACCAGGAATCTAGTCCACGGCAGCAGTTACTGAACGTAAAGTTCATCGCGCCAACGACTGCCTTCAACATTCAACTGGCCGCTTACCTTTCCGGCATCTTCCAGTAACAGGTTTGGATCGCCCCTGGGCTATTATAAGTGGTTACAGGGGGTTAGTATCACCAACCACAGATGTATGCTTTCGACAAATAGTGAAAGATCGAGCCGTTTGGTAAGGTCCAGATTAGAAGATTCCAGAGGAGTACACCCAATGAGAATTGCATTCATTACCATTTTTATGTTCGCCTCTACCGCCGTTTTCGCCGCGGGTGGTGGATCAATGCCGATGTCGACACCTACTGTTCAGAAGACACCAGCTGAAAAAGCTGTAGACAGCTATAACGCTGGTATCAAATTTCGAGACAAGGCCTGGAAATTCCAAAAACGTGCAGCGGCGGAAAGTGAACCAAAGAAAGCAGATAAACTTATCAGCAAAGCAGACAAACAATTTCTAAAAGCAATAAAAAGATTTCGCCGCGCAATTAAATATGAACCCAGACTATACCAGGCACACGCCAGTCTTGGTTATGCGCTAAAACAGACTGGCGATTTTCCTGCTGCAATGGCAGCGTATAAACAATGTCTAAAATTACGTCCGAACTACACTCCAGCCATTGAATATCAGGCCGAAGCTCACCTTGCTTTGGGTGAAACTGACAAGGCACGGCAAGCTTATGAGCAACTTGCCAGAATTGATCCGTTAAAAGCTAATGAACTCGAACAGGCAATTCGTGCTTGGTTGGAAAACCCTCCAGCGGATCTGAAGCCCGGCCTGGTAGACGAAATGCGTAGCTGGGTCGCTGCGAACCTCTCGAGTTAACTAACCGGGTTGACCCCGGTTAATTAAACACAAGGATTGAATGTCCCGCGATCTTGCCTTCATTGCAGGGCAGCCCCGAGAGGGGAGTCTCCCTAGAAATTGACTTCACTATAGACTTGATATTTGCCATGAATCAACGGCCATCAGCTTCGGTGTTGCCGGAAGAACTGGAGTAATCTTCTGCTAGTATTCAATTACTGGATGACGAGGCGGAGAAATATGGGCAAAGCGGTGGATGGAATGTCTGTTCGCGTCGCAGTCCTGGGTGCCGGGATGTCCGGCATTTGTATGGGTATCCAGCTGCGGAAACGGGGTATTCATGATTTTATCATATTCGAAAAAGCAGATTCTGTGGGTGGCACCTGGCGTGAAAATACCTATCCCGGCATCGCTTGTGATGTACCGTCACATGTGTATTCCTATTCCTTCGAACTAAATCCTGATTGGAGCCACGCCTACTCAAGCGGACGCGAAATCTGGGATTACTGCAAGCATTGTGTTGAAAAATACAAACTGGAGGAGCATCTCAAGCTGGCCTGTGAGGTGCAGTCGGTCAAGTTTAAAGATGGTCGTTGGCAGGTAACTACGGCTGACGGTGTCGTTACTGCTGACGTCGTTGTAAGCGGCTTAGGTGGACTACACCTGCCAAATCGAGCAAATATTAACGGCATGGAGTGCTTCGAAGGCGCGAGATTTCATACCGCCGAGTGGGATCACAATCACAGTGTTAGTGGCAAACGAGTCGCTATTATCGGGACCGGGGCCAGTGCCGCGCAGGTCTTACCTGGCATTGCCGATGATGTTGAATCAGTTACCATATTTCAACGCTCCCCGGCCTGGGTGTTGCCGCGGATGGCCCAGGAAATTCCACAGGAAAGAAGGGATCTGTATCGTCGGTCTCCCTGGCGAATGCGCCTGCATCGCTGGTTTGTATGGATGTTGATGGATCTCCTCGGAGTATTATCACTGAAACGTTCTGGGCCTCTGGCGGGTCGTTTGAAACAGGCTGGACTGCAGCACCTCGAAAATTCAGTCAATGATCCTGACATCAGGGAAAAATTGACCCCCGATTATGAGCCGGGATGTAAACGAAGAGTGATTTCTGATGACTATTTATCTACCTTCAATGAGGATCATGTGCACCTGGTGATCGAAGATATTGATTGCATCGAAAAAAATGGAATCAGGGATGTCACGGGGAAGTTTCATGAAGTAGACACCATCGTCGAAGCAACAGGATTCCGTCCTTTCGACATTTCAAGTTATGTGCAGATTGAAGGAAGGAACGGCAAGGCTTTAAAGGATGCCTGGTCTGAGAGGGTGGAAACTTATAGGACGATGATGGTCCCGTCTTTCCCAAATTTTTTTCTTCTGCTTGGACCTAACAGTGCAACGGGCCATACCAGTGCACTGATTATGATCGAATCCCAGGTCCGCTATACCATTCAATGCCTGCAACTCATGGAAAGAACTGGCATTAACCAACTGGATCCCGATCCCGATGTCGTTGTTCAGTACAATCAGCGATTACAGAAAGCCCTGGGCAAGATGGTGTTTGGAGGAGGCTGTAATGCCTGGTACACAGATGAAAACGACATAAATTTTACATTGTGGCCCTATTCAGCTACGCGGTTTCTTTGGGAGCAATGGCATCCAAAAATCAGTGAATTTCGTTCTCCAGTTCAAGCATCGAATTGAGCATTAACCCGGTTCTTGTATGAAGGAAACCGTACTATTTTTATTGAAAGATCCTAGAATGAATGATATGCAGTTCCCGAATACCTTATAAAAAACAATAATATGGAAGATTTGACCCAGTTTTTCGTTACCCAGACTATCCATTGGCTGCCACAGATAGGCTTTGCAGCGGCGGTTTTTCTGGCCTTCTGGCTCGTCGCCAAGGGCGTGGGCAGGACCATAAAAAGAACCGGTGAGAATGCCCGTCTTGATCCGCATATTGCCTCGCTTATTGCACAGACGGCAAACGTAGTAATCGTGATACTTGGAATAGTGACAGCGCTCGGGACGCTCGGTATTAACGTAACTGCACTGGTTGCAGGCCTGGGATTAACAGGTTTTGCTCTGGGCTTTGCGTTCAAAGATACGATCTCGAATTTGTTGGCGGGTATCCTGATCCTCATCTACCATCCATTTAACATCCACGACAAAATCAGGGTTTCGGGCTATGAAGGCAAAGTCATATCGATCGATCTGCGCTATACGAAACTTGAAAATGAAGACCGGGTGATTTTGATCCCGAACTCAAAACTATTTACAGATCCAATCACCATCCTTAAAGATTAGAGAGGGCGCTAGCAACGATGGTTGAACAGGTGGATTATATTATTATCGGAGCAGGCAGCGCGGGTTGTGTGTTGGCAAACCGTGTATCGGAAGACCAGAAAAGAACTGTATTGTTGCTTGAAGCCGGAGGGCAAGACAAAAATATGTTGATACATATGCCTGCTGGTTACGCGCAACTCGTGTCTGAGGCGAATCATCAAAATTATGGTTTCGAAACCGAAGCCGAGCCCAATTTAACAGATCGAAAAATGTATTGGCCCCGAGGACGTGGTTGGGGTGGCTCATCTTCCATCAATGGCCTGGTCTATATACGGGGCAATGCCTGGGATTATGATCATTGGGGCCAGCTAGGCAATCGGGGTTGGTCATATGAAAGTGTGCTGCCTTATTTTAAGCGTGCGGAAAATTTTTCCGGTGCCGGTGACGGTGAATATCACGGCACGGATGGTCCGTTAGTGGTTAAGAAATCTGATCGTCGCGATGACGTACTACTCGATAAATTTGTTGAGGCCGGAGCGCAAGCAGGCTTTCCATTAACGAATGATTTTAACGGTCGCCAGCAAGAAGGTTTTTCACGGTATGAACACACCATAAAAGGATCTAAGCGTTGCAGTGCGGCGGTCGCCTATTTACATCCGGTACTGGGACGCAGGAACCTTTATACGCAAGAGAATGTTACAGTCGATAAAGTTGTCTTTGATGGTAAAAAGGCGGTGGGTGTCGAATTCATTGCCGACGGCACCCGGCACCAGGTTCGTGCCAACCGGGAAGTTATTTTGTCAGCGGGTTCATTGAACTCGCCGCAAATACTCATGCGCAGTGGCGTTGGTGCGGTAGATGATATTACCCCACACGGCATAGAGCTGGTGCATGAACTCAAAGGTGTGGGGCAGAACCTGCAAGATCATTTGGGTGTGATCAGCCAGTTTGCCTGCACTAAACCAGTGACCTTACATCGTTCGGCGGTATGGTGGCGTAAGCTACTCGTTGGGGTTCAATATCTGGTACTGGGCACAGGTGATGCGTCCTATCCACCGACTGCAGGTGGCGCATTCATTAAGTCGCACCCGGACAAAGATATACCTGACATGCAATTACACTATGTATCAGCGGCTATGCAAGACACCCATGGGCGCAGTGGCATTAACCCGAATCACGGCTTTTCATGTATCGTTTATGGTTGTCGACCGCAAAGCCGTGGACATTTGACGTTGAAAAGTGCGGATCCGGCTGATGCGCCTGCACTGTTTCCAAATTACCTGTCTGCCGAGCAAGACATTGTTGATTTGCGAAATGGATTCCGCGAGACTCGCCGCGTTTTTATGCAGCCCGCTTTTGATGACTATCGTGGTGAGCAGTTGAAGCCGGGTCCTGAAGTAAATGTTGAAAATGACGATGAGCTGGACCAGTGGATCCGAGACAGCGCAGAAACCCTCTACCATCCCGTTGGAACCTGCAAAATGGGTTCAGACAGCATGGCTGTTACGAACGAACATGGTCAGGTGCATGGCATTGATGGGTTGCGTGTAGTGGATGCGTCACTCATGCCTACCCTGATCGGTGGCAATACAAATGCACCGGTTATCATGATGGCTGAAAAAATATCCGATCACATCCGGCAGCAGTTATTTCTACCGATGCAGGCTGTGAGCTAACGACGGGGGAGGCTATCTCTGAATCTGTTCACCGATATTGTCCATGACCACTGACCAGTAGTCCGGGTTCAGTTCCCTGAATCTGGTTTTTGTTTCATTGTCAGCCAGGTATCCAATAACCTCTGCATCGTTGTGCACCCTTCCCGTAAATGTATCGGTGCTTTGTAATGCGAGTAAGATAGCGGCTTCGACGTAACTATCCGGTGGTGGTAGGTTAAGCATTTCACTCCCTTGCTCATCTCTTGGTAGCTGCGCAAACAAAAAGCCCGGTGTTTCAATTGCACTTACAGGTTTTAGCGCATTAACGACAATGCCCTGCTGCTTGAGTTCGGCAGCAAACCCCTCGGTCATTGCTTCAAGTGCTCGTTTGGTTCCACCATAGGGGGTCCCCGCAAAGGAGGCACCGGATGATATGTTGATGATATTGCCACGTTTCTGCTCATTCATCACCGGCAAAACGCTTCGGATACAATGAAAGGGTCCATGTACGTTGACCCGAAATTGTAATTCCCAATGCTTGGCAGTGATATCGGCATTAGCCCCTGGTGGTTGGATTGCCGCATTGTTTACCAGGATGTCGATACGCCCCCAAAGGTCAGCGACCTGCGCGGCCATCTCCTGAATGGATGATATGTCAGCGACATTGCAAATCACCGGCAAAGCCTCCCCTCCGGCTTCTTCGATGAGCCTGGCTGTGTGGAAGATCGTACCAGGGAGTCGCGGATCTTTTTCTTCCACGGTGCGCGCTGCAATGGCCACTTTTGCACCTTCTCGAGCAAACCCCAATGCACAATATTGACCCAGTCCACGGCTTGCACCCGTAATAATTGCAACTTGTCCTTCTAATCTCCTGCCCATTGTTCTTTTCCTTTAGCTAGTTCGTGGCCGGATTAAGGCATCAGTTCCGAATAACTAATCGAAATTGTCAATTACCGGACAGGAACTAGCTAGTAGCAAAATATTCGTGGTTAACCCACAATAGATGCCCACCATGAAGATCACCATCTCAATTCTGTTTGTGCTTCATCTCGTTGTTACGCTATGGCACGGTGACGCTCACTCTACACTCGGGATTCAACTGTCCTTTTTCCAGACCCTGTACGTCTACTTGATCATCCTTGGCGCACCTGTCGTTGGCGTCATTCTCGTCTGGTCTCGATTCATGTTAGTTGGTATCGGCCTGTTCGCGATATCGATGGCCGGTGCACTGGTATTCGCTGTCTGCTACCACTACATTCTTGTCTCTCCGGATAATATCGCCCATCTACCGGTGGGGGCTGCCGTGGTACAGGCACAGTTTATCGATAGCGCAGCGCTTAGCGCGATCATGGAACTTTTATCAACATTGTTCGGCTTTTTTGCACTTGGATATACTTATGCCGATAAAAACAAGTAGGTCTGCGGAGATCCCGGGCAATTTGTCTAGTTGATATTTGCTTGTACCCCAAAAGCGCCAGCGGCATTGTCCCAGAATATTTTTCTGATACTTTCTTCACTTATAGGCTGCTTCTCAAGCGCTTCGAAGCCGGACGGCCAGGTGCCGTCAGGATGTGGATAATCCGTATTGAAGGTGATGTAGTCGTCCCCCACCAGCTCCACCACCGAAGGCAACGTCATTTCATCGCCACGGCATGCGACTAGAAAATTGGATTTGAAATACTCAGTGGGGCGCTTTTTTAACAGGGGATGCTCGGCATTACCGGAAAAATCAAAGTGCTGCTCCATTCTTTGCAGCCAATAAGGTAGCCAGCCAGCATCTGCCTCGACATGTACGATTCGGAGTTTGGGATACTTCTCGATGATGCCGTACCAGATCAGTGACATCATGGCGACCATTGCTTCGAAGGGATGAGCAATGATGTGTCCCGATGTGTGGGTATGCATACGATCACCATAGGAGGGCAGATGGGGCGAACCGGAATCGTGAATACATATGGGCTTGCCGATTTTCTCGAGTGCCGCCCAGAGTGAGTCAAGGTCCTCATGGTAATAGTTGCGATCCTCCACCGGATTCGGTCTGATATAAAATGCGGAGGCTCCCTTGCCGCTGGCACGGTGTGCTTCCTCGATTGCCAGATCAGGGGATTGAATTGGCAACATCGCAGCCATCAGGAGTTTATCCGGCGCTGCGCTGCAATATTCGAGACTCCAGTCGTTGTAGGCGCGGCAACAGGCTGCAAGTAGATCAAGATCCTTGAAGGGTTTTCCAAGTAGTTGGCCGCCGACCGTGGGATAGATGACCTGCGCATCAACACCTTGCTCGTCCATGTCTTCCAGCCTACTGGCGGGATTAAAACCACTGGATCGGGCCCGCTCAAATCGTTGCATTCCCTTAATCGTTGCCTCCAAAAATTCCTTGGCGTCCATGGGATAGTTGCCGTCTTGTTTTGCGAGGGGTTCGCCTTCGACCATCATGCCTTTGCGGCCATTTCCCAAATCACTGGAAGCGGGTGCACGATCAGCGAACTCGGGATCGATGTAATCCGCCCAAATTTGTGGCGGTTCTATCTGGTGACAATCTGTGTCAATAACGCGGTAACCGTTGCGCATGGATTCACTCCTCATGTCCAAAGCAATTGAGGGAAATTTAAACTAGCGCGAAGGCGCCTCATAGACAAGAACTTGTTGATTGTTTTCGGGTGAGATTCCACTATAGCCAGTGACAGATAGTCTAGGTTCCTACTCCCTGCTTTACAGGGACGAGCTTCGCAGGAATGACGAGCCATAATGAGGTCATATTGAAAGATCTGGAAGAAATGATCTGGCGAAGTGTGCATTCCGGTGAATTGTACATTGCGCCACCTGAGATCTCCGTCGATGAAGGGCAGGCGTTGCAGCTTCGTGTGTTAGCTCGATGGATCAAGCAGGGGGAAACCCTGGCCGGATACAAAATTGGCCTTACCTCCGGAGAAGCTCGCGATGCTTTTGGAGCTGGTATTCGACCGTTCGGATTTATTCTGCAGAGTCGCGTTCTTGCTTCGGGTGATCGTGTTCAGCGAAATCAAATCGGTAGAATGGGAATTGAGAATGAATTGGTATTTCGGGTGGGTAAGTCGATTTCTGGAACTGGAATAACTGCCGATACTGCACGGGAAGCGATTGAGGCTGTCGCTCCCGCCTTTGAAATTAACCAGAGGCGTCTGCTCTCGATCCCAGATGGGAAGATGTCGAATGGGATTCGCGTAGCAGATAACCTTTCCCAATGGGGGATCGTGACGGGAGATTTTGTCAATCTAGATCAGGATTTCGATAACCTGGTTGTAGTATTAAGCCGCGATGATGAAGCGATTCAAGAAGTCAGTGCAAAAGGCCATATCGATGATCATTTCACTTCCATCGCAGCATTGATTAATGGTCTGCACGACTACGGGCGTGGGCTTTCCACAGGAGATCTGATCATCACCGGGTCGTTTACTAAACAACCCATAGACTCACCCGGGCGCTGGTGTGGTAATTTCGGCGGGA